>JASHVN010000596.1 GCA_030044555.1 Xanthobacteraceae bacterium
GGCCTCGAAGAACGGCCGCAGGTCCGGCATGCCGTATTTCAGCATGGCGATGCGGTCGATCCCCATGCCCCAGGCAAAGCCCTGATACTCGTCCGGATCGAGCCCGCAATTGCGCAGCACGTTCGGATGCACCATGCCGCAGCCGAGAATTTCCAGCCAATCATTGCCTTCGCCGAAGCGGATTTCGCCCTTGTCGCGCCGGCACTGGATGTCGACCTCGAGCGACGGCTCGGTGAACGGAAAGAACGAGGGGCGAAAGCGCATGCCGACGCGATCGACCTCGAAGAACGCCTTGGCGAATTCTTCCAGGATCCATTTCAGGTGGCCGAGGTGCGAGCCCTTGTCGATGACGAGCCCCTCGACCTGATGGAACATCGGCGTGTGCGTCTGGTCGGAATCGCAGCGATAGGTGCGGCCGGGAATGATCACACGGATCGGCGGCTTCTGCGTCAGCATGGTGCGCACCTGCACCGGCGAGGTGTGCGTGCGCAGAAGCAGGCGCGTGCCATCCGGCTTCGGATTAAAGAAAAACGTGTCGTGCATATCGCGCGCCGGATGGTTTTCCGGGAAATTCAGTTTGGTGAAATTGTAATCGTCGGTCTCGATGTCGGGACCTTCGGCGATAGCAAAGCCCATATCGGCGAAGATCGCGGTCAATTCGTCGGTCACTTGCGTGATCGGATGCACGCGGCCGAGTTCGAACGGCGCCTCGCGCACTGGCAGAGTGACGTCGACGCTCTCGGTATTGAGCCGGGCCTCGAGCGCGGCGCTCTTGAAGCCATCGCGGCGCGCGGCGAGCGCGGCGTTCACGCGATCCTTGAGGCCGTTGATCAGCGGCCCCTGGGTTTTGCGCTCTTCGGCCGGCAACGTGCCGAGTGTCTTGAGCAGAGCGGTGATCGAGCCGTTGCGGCCGAGCGCGGCCACGCGCGCGGCTTCGAGCGCCGCTTCGTCACCCGCCGCGGCGATTTCGGCGAGGATTTGCTGTTCGAGTTGCGCGGTGTCACTCATCGGCTAAACCCCGGCGCTCAATCGGGCAGGAACGGCAGATCAGTATCGCTCGGCCGGCCGCCGGCCTGTGTCAGCATCGCATGCACCTGGCCGCGATGGTGGGTCTGGTGATTGAACATGTGGGTGACCAGAAGCCAGCGCGGCCGCGTCCATTCGCGCTTGGTCGCGCCCGAATAATAGGTCTGGTCGGCGGCGAGCCAGGCGTCGTCGATGCTGTCGGCCCAGTCGAGAATTTTCTGATCGAAGGCCGCGCGCTCGGACTTCAGCTCTTGCCAATCGGCATAGAGCGACACCGAGCCCGGAATGCCGACGCTCGGGCGCGGCAGGTCGGTGAATCGGCCCATCCAGCTCTGGTCGCCGTACAGAATGTGATTGAGCGTTTTGTGGATCGAGCCGAACCAGGCGCCGCGTTCCTTGCGGCGCTCGGCGTCAGACAGCGTATCGGCGACGCCGTACAGATTTTCATTCTGCCAGCGATTGTAGCGTGCCATCCGCTGCACATAAGCGCCGTCGATCATGACACGCTCACGCGAGCGCCGACTTGGCCTGGCCGACGATCGCCTCGAATGCTGCGGGTTGGGTGATGGCGAGGTCCGACAGCACCTTGCGGTCGACATCGATGCCGGCCTTGCTCAGCCCGTCGATGAAGCGGCTGTAGTTGAGGCCGAACGGCCGCACCGCCGCGTTGAGGCGCTGAATCCACAGCGCGCGGAAGGTGCGCTTGCGCCGCTTGCGATCGCGATAGGCGTATTGCTGCGCCTTCTCCACCGCCTGCTTGGCGACCCGGATCGTGTTCTTGCGCCGCCCGTAATAGCCCTTGGCGGCCTTGAGCACCTTCTTGTGCTTGGCATGGGCGGTGACGCCGCGTTTGACGCGTGCCATGAGAGATCTCCTTGTGAACCTGAAATGCCGGCAGCGGCCGCCTGGTCAGAAGCGGCGCGCGCGGGATCAGCCGTTGGGCAAAAAGTATTTTATGATGTTGTCGCCGTCGGTCTTGAACAGCACATTGGTGCCGCGCAGCTGGCGGATCTGCTTTTTGCTGCGCTTGATCATGCCGTGGCGCTTGCGCGACTGCGCGTAGAGGACCTTGCCGCTCCCCGTCACCTTGAAGCGTTTTTTGGCGCCTGACTTGGTCTTCATCTTGGGCATTTGGCTCTCCTTTGGCGGATTGACCAATGGGCAATGAGCCCGGTCCCGCCGAAATGCTCGAAATTGAGCTGCTCCGAATTGAGCTGGTTGTGCGTGAGCACGTCGCCGCCGCCACGGCAGCCCTAATCAGCCGGGCGGCGCGAGGGCGGGTTTATGGCAGAGCCGGCGCCAATTGGCAAATCAATACGCCCGGTGCGAGAGGCACTCGCGCCATGCTTAAGAATAGGCGAGACCGCGCGAGACTTAGGGCAGTTCCGAGACCAGCTTGGCAAATTCGGCCTCGGGCCAGGCACGCACGGTTTTCGTGCGCACATTGCCCTGTCCGCCGATGATCATGGCAAACTTGGCGAGGTCGGTGCCGTCGGCAGCTTCGACGATAGCCAACAGATCCGAGTCCCCGGTCGTAAGGAACAGATGCTTAATCTCAACACCCAGCTTTTTGCCGAGTTCGCGCGCGGCTGCGGAGCGCTTCGGCGCATCCTTGACGTTGCGGATGCCCTGATCAGTCCAGCTCAGCGTAACAATGAAGGTCGGCATGGTCGTCTCCTCTCCTGCATCGTTGGCGGCACGTCGAAGTGCAGGCGCCGGCGGCGCCTGCCTGCGAAATCATGTCAATGCATCGATGCGTTCGAGCAGCCTTGCCGGCTACTGGCGGTTACCGCGGCGCCAGCACCATGACCACCTGACGGCCTTCGAAGCGCGGCTCCTGCTCGATCTTGGCGATACCCGAGGTGTCGCCCTTGACGCGGTCGAGAAGCTTGTAGCCCAGCTCCTGGTGCGCCATTTCGCGGCCACGGAAGCGCAAGGTAACCTTGACCTTGTCGCCTTCTTCGAAAAACCGCTGCATCGAGCGCATCTTCACGTCGTAATCGTGATCGTCGATCATCGGCCGCAGCTTGATCTCTTTGATCTCGACGACTTTCTGCTTCTTGCG
>JASHVN010000597.1 GCA_030044555.1 Xanthobacteraceae bacterium
GGCGGATGCCTCTGCGCGCCGGCTTCGTGCTGCCTTGAAGTATGGGGGCGGTCAGTGCCAACGCGCAAGATAAAGCGTGCCCATGCGACCACATGTGAGGCGGCTTCCCGCTGGATGCGCTACCCAGCCTATGCCGAATAGTTTGTTCTTGATATGTTCTATTTCGCGTGATACGTGTAACTCCCGGTTGTTAACGTCATCATGGGGGTTTTGTCATGAAGCGATGTCGTGTTGATCGGGCGGTTGCCCTTCGGCTTCTTGCCGCATTGGCCAGTCCCGTGTTTGCAAGTCAGATGTTTGCAAGTCCGGCATTGGCGCAAACGGCGGGGCAAACAGCGGCGCAAGAGCAACCGCGAAACCAGCCCGGACAATTCGCTTTTTATGTGCTTTCACTGTCCTGGTCGCCGTCGTTTTGCGCGCAAGCCGCCGAGCTTAATCCCGGGGGCACTGCGCCCGTATCCGAGTGCGGGACGCACGCTTATTCGTTCATCGTTCAGGGACTGTGGCCGCAATACGAGAGCGGCTTTCCGCAGGATTGTCAGGTGCCGGCGCCGCGCCTCAATCGCGCGATCGTCTCATCCATGCTCGACCTGATGCCATCGCCGAAGCTTATTTTCAGCGGATGGGACCGGCACGGGACATGCTCCGGTCTTTCTGCCCGCGATTATTTCGACATGGTGCGCAAGGCGCGTGGGCTGGTCACGATCCCGGCCCAATATGACGATCTGCAACAGCCGCTCGATGTCAGGCCGGCCGCGGTGCAAGACGCGTTTCTCAAAGCCAATCCCGGCCTCTCGCCGGGCGCCATCGCCGTGAGTTGCGATGCCGAGCGGTTGACCGAGGTCCGGCTGTGCTTCTCCAAAGATCTGAAATTCCGCGCCTGCCCTGATGTCGTCGCGCACAGCTGCCAGCGCCAACAGGTGCGGATGCCGCCCGTACACGGGAGCGCGACCGGCGCCGCTGCGTCAGGCGGTTCGGGCTGAGGGGGCGACCGGCAGCAATGGCGGGTGCTCTCTGCGCCCGACCGGCGCGTTGCCTGGTTATTTGTCGCCAGTTGAGAAAATACGCCGCTAAAATTCGAGCGTTTTCTCGTGCGCGCCGACCGCTGCCGGCGCGCCCTTGATGAGTATCTTACGCCGCTATGAACTACCGGCACGCTTTCCATGCTGGCAATTTTGCCGATGTGCACAAGCACGCAGTGCTGGCGCGCATCCTTGAATATCTGCGGCAAAAGCCGGGAGGCTTTCGCGTCATCGACAGCCATGCCGGGGCCGGCAGGTACGATCTCAACGCCGCCGAAGCGAGCCGCAGCGGCGAGTGGCGTGACGGCATTGCGCGCGTCTGGGAAAAGCGCGTGGAAGCGGACGTCAGGGCCAGCGAACTGCTCGCTCCCTACATCGCGGCAATTGCCGCCTGCAATACGGGCTTTGATCTGCGCACCTATCCCGGCTCCCCGCTCATCGCGCAAAAGATGCTGCGTGGCCAGGACCGTCTGGTCGCCTGCGAAATCGAGCCGCGCTCGGCCGCCAGCCTCGCCGGCTTGTTGCGCGGCGACCGCCGCGCCAAGGCGATCACCATCGACGGCTGGACCGCAATCTCCGCCTATGTGCCGCCGAAAGAACGGCGCGGCTTGGTTTTTATCGATCCGCCGTTCGAGGACGCAGCCGATTTCACGCATCTGTCGGACGCGCTAGCAGCCGCGCATCGAAAGTGGCCGGCAGGCATCTATATGCTCTGGTATCCGATCAAGACGCGCGAGGGACCTGACGCGCTGGCGCGCCGCCTGCGCCGCCTGCGCATCGCCAAAATACTTCGGTGCGAGATCATGCTGCGCCCGCCGCACGCGGACGGCGGACTTGCCGGCTCCGGGCTGATCCTGGTCAACCCGCCATACACGCTCGAACAGGAGCTGGAGATCCTGCTCCCCGCCCTCATTCGCATGCTGGCGCCGCAGACCGAGCAGGCATCCCTGCGGTTGGACCAGCTCACGCCAAATCTGTAGTTGCCACTTTTCCACAAGTTAAAATTAGTTTACTTTTCTCGGCTGGACTGTTGCTGGCTTAGACGTTCCGCCTCCTGTGGGGGGCTGGCGGAGTGACTGAGGCTTTCCGGGCCGATGCTCTTTGCCGTGGGGATGTCCAGCCGAGTCGTCGTGCCGTGGGGGCCGGCGGCGAAGCAACCCGCGGGGAAGGAGTCGCTCGATGGCGATGCAGGGGACGGTCAAATTCTTCAACGGCGAGCGCGGCTACGGATTCATCAAGCCCGACGATGGTGGCCGTGATGTGTTCGTGCACATTACCGCTGTTGAGCGCGCGGGACTGAAATCGCTTGCAGAGGGACAGCGCATCAGTTTCGACGTCGAACCGGATAAGAAGGGCAAAGGCCCCAAAGCGGTTAATCTCGTCGTCACCGGCTAGCGTCGCGGTTCAGAAATCCGCATCATTATTGCGGCGAACTCGTACAATCTTGCGGACTTCGGAATCGCGGCAGCCTCGGCGCGATCCGCCAATCCGAACTGTCGGCAACACTGCTGCGGAATCTCGCCCAGCGGAATTCAGCGCTCTGTAATGGTACTCAGACTCTGTATGGTGCTCTGATGATGATTTTGCGCCACTCGCCATCCTCGCCGTTTGTTCGCAAGGTGCGGATCGCGGTTTCCCTGCTTGGCTTTGACAATGACGTGACGCTGGAGCGTGCGGATACGACGGATCCGAACGATTCGCTGCGCAAAATAAATCCGCTGGGAAAGATTCCGGTGCTTATCGTCGAGGACGGCAGCGCGATCTACGACTCGCGCGTGATTCTCGAGTATCTCGACCAGCGTGCCGGCGGCGGCAAGATCGTACCGCGCGACGCCACGCGGCGCCTTGAAGCGCTGCGTCTGCAAGCGTTATGCGACGGTATTCTCGACGCTTCGATACTGATCATTTACGAGGGTCGTT
>JASHVN010000598.1 GCA_030044555.1 Xanthobacteraceae bacterium
GCGCGCGAAGAAGCAGCACGCGAACAGGCAAGGCGCGAAATCGCCCGCGAGGAGGCGCGCCGTGAAAAGGCGCGCGAGGACGCTGCGTTCGAGGAAAGGCGCCTGGAAGCAGTCCGCGAGGAGGCGCGCCGCGAGGCGGCGCGGGCCCGCGAGGGCCTTGGCGACATCAACGAGCGGCTCGACGAACTTACCCAGCAGCTTGACCGGCTGGCGCACGCCCAAGCCGCCCGGCAGCGGGCGATGGTCGCGCGGCTCAATGAACCGGCCGAGCTGCCCAAGCTGGAACTGAACAAGCTGGAACTGACCAAGCCGGAACTGACCAAGCCGCAACCAATCAAGCCGCAACTGACCGGCGCGCCGCCGCCGCAGCGGCGCCGCGCCAGGCCTGAGCCACTAATGTCGATCGACGATGCTGTTGCCGAGATCACGGCGCGGCAGCGCGTGCTCGACAATGAAACAGCAGCAGCGCCGCTCGCCACCGTCGCGACCGCAGCGCTTGTCGCTGAGGCTGGAACGCCCGCCCCGGGCGCCCGGCACAGCGCCGCGCTCGATGCTGCGATCGTCCCGCCGGCGGTTCCGCCCGCGCCGGCGATGGACTTGAGCGTTCTCGAAGCGCATTTGCGGCAGATCACGGCGCGCATCGACGCGCTGCAGCCGACGGGCGATATCGAAAAGGCCATCGCGGCCGTCCGCACCGACCTTGCCGAAATCGGCCGCCAGCTCGGGGAAGCGTTGCCGCGCCGTGCGGTGGAATCGCTTGAGATCGAGGTCAAGGCGCTTGGCGAGCGCATCGACCACAGCCGCCAGTGCCGCGTTGATCCGAATGCTTTGGCCGGGCTGGAGCGCGGACTGGCTGAGGTTCGCGAGGCCTTGCGGACGCTCACTCCGGCAGAAAATCTCGTCGGCTTCGATCAAACGGTCAAAGCGCTCGCACAAAAGCTCGACATGATCCCGGCGCGGGAGGACCCCTCGGCGCTGCAGCAGCTCGAAGCGGCGATTGATGGGTTGCGCGGCGTGGTTTCGCATGTCGCGTCCAACGACACGCTGGCGAGGGTCGCGGAGGACGTGCGGACACTGGCGAGCCAGGTCGACCGCATCGCCAACAGCGCCGCGACGGGACATGGTATTTCGCCGCCGGCGCAAGGCATCGGCGCCCTCACGGGCCAGGTCGACGGCGTTCCCGGCGATGCGGCAACCGGGGCCGCGGTGGCGGCGCTGGAAGCGCGCATCGATGCGCTCACGACCGCGCCGACCGCTTCAGGCGAAGCCGGCCAGGCGATGCCGCGCGATCTGGAAAAGGTGCTCGCCGGCCTCACCGAGAAACTCGAACGGGCGCAACTGACGAACACCGATCAAGCCGTGCTGGCCCCTTTCCGGGACCAGATCGCCAGTCTGGTGCAGCGGTTCGACGCGTCGGATGCGCGGCTGGGGCATCTGGACACCATCGAGCGTGGACTCTCCGATCTCCTTGTGCATGTCGACGAGATCCGCGCTCTGAAAGGCGGCGCTCCGGCCCCAATTCAGGAGCTTCCGGCGGTTCACGCGATCGAGCGCGATGTCGCCGAAATCAAACAAAGCGAGCGCCGCACGCAGGATACGCTTGAGGCCGTCCAGGGCATCGTCGAACACCTGGTCGATCGGCTGGCGACGATCGAAAGCAATCTGCATCGCGACCGGGAGCCGCGCGCAGCGCCCGCGGCGCAATTGCAATCAACGCCCGAATCCGCGCTGGCCGCTGCGCCGCCCGAAGCGGACTCTGCCGATGCGGCGGCAGCTGCAGATGAAGCGGGCGCCGTAGTGGCGTTCGCTCCGCCGCTTTCGCCATCGGCGCCTGCATCGATGTCGGCCGAGCCGCCAGCGCCAAGCGCCGGCGCACGACTGCCGATTGATCCGACGCTGCCGCCCGATCATCCGCTCGAGCCCGGCCTGGCATCGCCGCGCGCGCGCGCACCATCGGCGGCAGAGCGCATCGCTCACTCGGAAGCCGCCATCGGCTCGGCAAAGCCGCCGGTCATTTCGGATGCCGAGCGGCCCAACTTCATCGCCGCCGCCCGCCGCGCCGCGCAGGCGGCCGCCTGGGAGCCGCCCAGGCAAAAGCCTAAGGGCGGAGTTGGCGCAGACCCAGCCGCCGCTGCGTCGAGCAAGCTGTCGCAGAACGTCCGCAAGCTGATTGTGGCCGGCAGCGTTGTGCTGATCGTGGTCGGCTGCATCCGGATTGCAACGAGGCTGTTTGTTGGAAGCAACTCGGGCGCCGCTCCGCAGACCCAATCTGACCAAGCAGCGCCACCTGGAGAGCCACCGCGAGCGGCCATTCCGCCCAAACCCCAAGAGTCGCCGTCCACAACGGCGCCGGCGTTGCCGCTGCCCAATCCCGCCCCCGCGCTGCCGCGGGTAGCGCCCGCCAAGCCGGCAACGCCGGGGCGGCAATCCATGCGGCACGCGGCTGACGAACCCGTCGCGGCATCGCTGATGGCGCCCGATAGCGGTGCGCCCGCTGCGACGGCGCTGCCGTCATGGGCCGTGCCTGACATCACCGGCGCGTTGCCCGCGCCGCGCATCGCGTCGGCGGCCAGCGAGACTGTCGCCGTCGTGGATGACAAATTACCCGTCACCATCGGCAATGCGGCGCTGCGCAAGGCGGCCATGGCCGGCGATCCGGCCGCCGCTTATGAGGTCGCTACCCGCTTTGCCGAAGGCCGCGGCGTTCCGCAGAACGACGCGGCAGCGGCGCACTGGCTGCAACACGCGGCCGATCATGGCCTGGCGCCGGCGCAGTTCCGCCTCGGCGGCCTTTACGAAAAGGGTTTGGGGGTCAGGAAGGACCTCGCCAAGGCACGCGACCTCTATCTGGCGGCAGCGCAGCAGGGCAACGGCAACGCGATGCACAATCTCGCGGTGCTCTCTGCCGAAGGCGTCGACGGTACGCCGGATTACGATCAAGCCGCGCTCTGGTTCCGCAAAGCGGCCGATCACGGCATCCGCGACAGCCAATACAATCTCGGCATTCTTTATGCGCGCGGCATCGGCGTGAAGCTGGACAACGGCGAATCCTACAAATGGTTCGCGCTGGCTGCGAAGCAGGGCGACAAGGACGCGGCCGGCAAGCGCGACGAGATCGCCTCACGCCTCGATCCACAATCCCTCGCCGCGGCGCGGCTTGCGGTGCAGAACTGGTCGCCCGAACCGCAGCCCGATGCCGCCATCAACGTGAAGACGCTCGCCGCCTGGGATTCTCCGGCGAAGACTGCGCAGACGGTGAAGCCGCAATAATCGCGCGCCTGCGGGCGGTCTCGACAAAAAATTGGGCGAAAGCGAACTTCGATCAATCGGGGAGACAGTGCGCGCCCGTGACCGCGTAGAGCCGCCGCTCGCCCAGCATATGCACGGTGAAAGCGAGCGAGGGGAACAGCATCGCGATGGCCGGATTGCGCACGTTGAGTCCGCCCGCGTAAGCGCCGAATGCCGGCATGACGAGGCGGCGGCCGTTGCCGGCGAAGCAGCGGCGGCTCACGGCACGTCCCCGCCGCGCCAGGCGCGCCAAAGGATGCAGATGTCCGGCAATTTCGCCGTCGCATGCAGCGCCCGACGGTTCGTGGCGGAAGCAAAGCGCGCCGAGCGCCAGAGTGGCGGCGAAGCGGCCGCCGATGCCGTCGGCCGGATCGGGATCGTGATTGCCCGCGATCCAGAGCCAATCGCGACCGTGCTGCAGCACCTTGAGCGCGAGGCGGTCGCTATCGGCCAGGCGGCGCGGTCCGTCACCATCATGAAAGCTGTCGCCGAGCGCGATCACCAGACGCGGATCGTAGCGCTCGACCAAACGCCGCAAGCGGGCGAGCGTCGAAGCGGTGTCGTAAGGCGGCAGCAGCACACCGCGCGCGGCGAACGCTGAGCCTTTTTCCAGATGCAGATCGGCGACAGCCAAGAGCCTTTCGTCCGGCCAATACAGCGCGCCTGCCGGATCGGCGATGAGGGTGACATCAGAAATAACGACCGTGTGCTCTTTCCCTCCCGTCTCAAGGAGGGAGGGACCGTTCCGCGCGAGCCGCAGCGGCGTTGCTTCGGCACCCCTCACTGCATCGCCTCCTTCACCAAATCCTCCTCGGCCTCGGCGAGGAGCGCATCGGCCGCTTCGCCGTAGACCGCCTCGCGGCCGATCTCCAGCATCACCGGAACGGCGAGCGGAGAAACGTGATCGAGCGCCTTATGAACGATTCGGCCGCGGATGCGCGAGAGCATTTCACCGAGCCGGCGCACGTCGAGCAGACCGGTCGAGGCATCGGCGCGGGCGGCGCGCAACAACACGTGGTCGGGCTGATGGCTGCGCAGCACGTCATAGACAAGATCCGTCGATATTGTGACCTGCCGCCGCGATTTTTCCTCGCCCGGGAAGCGGCGCTCGATCAGCCCGGCGATGATGGCGCAATTGCGGAACGTGCGCTTCATCAGCGCCGATTCGGCGAGCCACGCTTCCAGATCGTCGCCCAGCATGTCTTCATCGAAAAGTGCGGCGAGGGAAAATTC
>JASHVN010000599.1 GCA_030044555.1 Xanthobacteraceae bacterium
ATCGGAATAGACGGCGGCCGCCACTGAGAACGAGCCGATCGGGCTTGCCAGCAATGTGTAGCCGTCGCCCGGTTGCTTGCTGACGTATTCGGCCCCGAGCCGCCCGGCGGAGCCCGGCCGGTTCTCAATCACGACCTGCTGGCCGAGGATTTCGGAAAGTTTCGCCCCGACCAAACGCGCCAAAATGTCGGAGCCGCCGCCGGCGCCGTATCCGACCACGACCTTGATCGGCCGCGTCGGATAATCCGTCTGCGCCGCTGCCGGCGCGATGGCCAATACGGTCAGTAGCAGCGCAGATAAAGTCGCGCACAGGCACGCGCGTACGAGATGAGTGCGCATCGATCGTTCCTCCCTTCCCCCGTTATTCTTCGGCGTTCTTCGGCCACGAGGGTGAGTAACGATTAGCACATCCTGGTCGCCGCACGCGGCTCCGCCCTGCGGCAGAGGTGACACCTTCGCGAGCCAGGGCGGACGCGGCCTCGACCAGTCTCAGTAAACCGGGGCGCCCGCTACTCGAAATGCAGATGCGCGGTTTTGACCACGGCGCTGAACTTGGCGGTGTCGCTGGCGATGATCTGTTCGAATTGCTCCGGCGTGGCGCCGCCCGGATCGACAGCAAGCGCCTCGAGCTTTTGCGACACCCCTTTATCCTGGATCGCCTGATTGAGCGCCTTCTGCAGCTTCGCCACGATCGGCGCAGGCGTGCCCGCCGGCGCAAAGACGCCGCTCCACAAACGCACGTCCACGCTCGGATAGCCGGCTTCGGTCATGCTCGGGACGTCGGGGAGAAGCGGGGAACGCTTGGCGCCGGTGACCGCGATGGCTTTGACCTTTCCGGCCTTCACTTGCGGCACGGTCGGCGGACCATCGGCAATGGCCATCGCGGTCTGGCCTTGCATCACGCTCAAGATCATTTCGTTGCTGCTCTTATAGGGAATTTCAACCCCCGGCATGCCGGTCTTCAGCTTCAAGAGTTCGGTCGTAATGGTGAAGGACGGAGAGGTACTCGCGTAGTTCGCCTTGTCGGGATGCTGCTTCATCCAGTCGACAAACTCTTTGACGTTTTTCGATGGATTGTCGGCGGCAATCACCAGGATCAGCGGAAAGTTGGCGATCATCGCCAGCGGCACGAAGCTCTTGCTCGGCGAATATTTGAGGTCTGGATAAACCGCCGCTGCGACCGACATGGCTCCGCTCGGGCCAACGAACAGCGTATAGCCGTCCGCCGGCTGCTGGAGGACGTATTCGGGCGCCAGCCTGCCGCCGGCGCCCGGCCGATTTTCGATCACGACGGGCTGGTGGAGGAGCTCGGAAAGTTTGCCGCCAACCAGCCGCGCAAAAATATCGTTGCCGCCACCGGCGGCGAAACCGACAACCACATGAATCGGGCGGTTCGGATAATCGGTTTGCGCGGCCGCAGGCGCGGTCGTCACCGCGGCCAGCAGCAGCGCGGCAGAAACGAACCGCGCTGACGCGCGTAGAAAATGAGCTAACCGCATGGACGTCTTCTCCTCCTTCTTAATCTTTTCCTCGCGACGGAGCGGCGGACCGATTAGCACGATTTGCACGCTCGCGTCCCCTGCCCTCCGGTCGCGCCAGCACTGCAGAGATCAGGACTTCATCCACGCGACGAGCGCCGCGGTCACCGCCTGCGGCTGCTCCAGCGTCGACAGATGCCCGCTGTCCGGGATGACGACAAGCCGCGACCCGCGAATACCCGCCGCCATCTCATGGGCCAGCGCCGGCGGTGTCAGCTGGTCGTCGTCGCCGACCAGGATCAGCGTTGGGCAGGCGATCGCGGCAAGGCCGGGGCGCGAATCCGGGCGGCCGATAATTGCCAGATGCTGCCGCACATAGGCGTCCGGCCCGGTTTCCTCATTCATGGCGCGCACCAGCGCTTTCAATGCCGTATCGCCGTGACGCCGGCGATGAACCAAGAGCGGAAACTGATCGTCGGTAATCTCGGCAAAGCGGCCTTGCTGGGCCATCGCGATGAGCGGCTTGCGCTGCGCGGTGCGTTCGGGCACGTCCGCGCCCGCGCCGGTATCGAGCAGCGCCAGCTTGGCGACCCGCTCCGGCGCCTGCCGCATGATCTCGAAAGCGATGTAGCCGCCCATCGACAGGCCGGCGAGCGCAAAAAGCGGGGGCGCTGCGGCCAAAATCCGCTGGGCGACGGCGGCGATGCTGTCATCGCGCCGATGGTCGGCGACCGTCACCGGGCCGAATTGCCAGAGCGGCGGAATTTGCTCGGCATAAAGCCGCGCCGAGCAGTTCAATCCGGGAACCAGAATGATGGGCAAAGAGGTTGATGTCGAATCGGCCATGGGCTGCTCCGTGACGGAAAAATGAAGGAATCCGTTTAACTTACCGCCTTGAGGAAAGCCTTTGCCGGTTGACTTTCCCCGCTTGACACCTATGTTTCGCGCGACTGAGGCGAGGCAGATTCGACCGCCCGTTTTCCTTTCCCGGTTTCATTATTGAGCGTTCCCGGCGGTCCCGACAGAGGGTTTATGTCCTTTTCACATCTCGGCTTATCCGAAAAGGTTCTCGCTGCCGTTGCGGCGGCTGGTTACAAGGCTCCCACCCCCATCCAAGACCAGGCTATTCCCCACGTGCTGGGGCGGCGCGACGTCCTCGGTATCGCGCAGACCGGCACCGGCAAGACCGCGGCGTTCACGCTGCCGATGCTGACCATGCTGGAAAAGGGCCGCGCGCGGGCACGCATGCCGCGCACGCTCATTCTGGAACCGACGCGCGAACTCGCGGCACAAGTGGAAGAGAGCTTCACCAAATACGGCGCCAATCACAAGCTCAACGTCGCGCTCTTGATCGGCGGCGTGTCGTTCGACGATCAGGACACGAAGCTCACACGCGGGGTCGATGTGCTGATCGCCACGCCCGGCCGTTTGCTCGATCATTTCGAGCGCGGGCGGCTCCTGCTCAGCGGCGTCGAGCTTCTGGTCATCGATGAAGCCGACCGCATGCTCGACATGGGCTTCATCCCCGATATCGAGCGCATCTGCAAGCTCGTTCCCTTCACCCGACAAACGCTTTTCTTCACCGCGACCATGCCCGCGGAAATCCGGCGCATCACCGAACAATTCCTGCACAATCCGGTTCGCGTCGAGGTCGCCCGCCCCGCCACCACTGTGGCCACCACCACCCAGCTTCTCGCCCGTTCCGGCCGCGAGCCGTTCGACAAACGCGAGACCCTCCGCCGCCTGATCCGCTCGGCGGAGGGTTTGAAAAACGCCATCATCTTTTGCAACCGCAAGCGCGATGTGGCGACGCTGCATCGCTCGCTCCTGCGCCATCGCTTTTCCGTACAGGCGCTGCACGGCGATATGGATCAGCCGGCGCGCATGGCGGCGCTCGATCAGTTCCGCAAGGGTGAGGTGACGCTGCTCGTGGCCTCCGACGTGGCGGCACGCGGCCTCGATATTCCGGACGTCAGTCACGTCTACAACTTCGATGTTCCGCTCCATCCCGATGACTACGTGCATCGCGTCGGCCGCACCGGCCGCGCCGGCCGAACCGGCACCGCGATCACCATCGTGGCCGGCACGAACGACGTCAAAGCCGTCGCCGCCATCGAGAAGCTGATCGGCCGCGCGATTCCCTATATGGACAAACCCTTGGATAAATCGTTGGACGAACCGGCTGGCGCCACAGCGGCGCAGCTGCCGCAAGCGGCGGCGACGCCGCCTCGGGAGCCGGCGCGTCCGCATCGTGGTCGGACCAATGACCGCCGGCCTGGTCATCGGCCGGCCCCGGTGACGCGCATCGATGAAGCGCGCTCGCGCCGCGCCGCACAAACTCCACGCAGCCGGTCCGACGAAGGGGACGCGGCGCATCTGCCGGCTTTTCTGTTGCGTCCGGTGCCGCTCAAGGCATAGACGGCGGCGGCAGAGACGGGCCTTTAGGGTCCAGAAGTCCGCACGATTACGGCATAGTTACGCAAATTTCGGGGTCGGGGCACGAGTTCCGTTTACCGCTCCTTCACGGCTCTCATTTACATTCTCAAACTGAATTAAGATTCCGTATTCCACGATACCGCGGCTGAGGGCGAGTCCGCGGCCTCCCAGATTGACTTACGCGACCGGAGTTCAAGACATGGCCGTGCCCCTCGACGAGCACGAACGCAGCCTTGCATTCGCCGAGATCGCGCTCGGCCAGATCCGCGCGCTCATGCAGCCGGCCTGGCCGCGCAATTACGAGATCTGGTATAATTATGCCACCGGCTACAATCCGGCCCTCAATCACGCCATCAATCAAACACTCGAGAAGAAAGGCACGCTGAGCGACGCCGATCTCGAGAAGATTTACGACACGTATATCAGCTCGTCCCGCCTCGGCGACCGGATCGATTCGGTCGGCGCGCGCGTCATCGATGAGATCAAGCAAGTCCTTGACATGATCGATGCCGCCGCCGGGTCGGCGACGAGCTATTCTGAAAGTCTTGCCGACGCATCGGCGATGCTCGCGGGCGCCTACGACCGCGATACGATGCGCGCCATCATCGAGCGCCTGATGGAAGGCGCCAGAGCGATGGAGGTCACCAACAAGACGCTCGAAGCGAGCCTCTCGGCATCGAAGCAGGAAATCGAGCGGCTGCAGGAAAGCCTCGCCGCGGTGCGCAGCGAAAGCTTCACCGATCCGCTGACCGGCCTATCCAACCGCAAGTTTTTCGATGCCGCGCTGACCAAGGCGATCACCGAGGCCAAGCAGAACGGCGAGCCGCTGTCGCTCCTGATGGCTGATGTGGATTATTTCAAGCAGTTCAACGATAAATTCGGCCATCAGACCGGCGACCAGGTGCTTCGACTGGTCTCCATCGCGCTGAAACAAAATGTCAAACGCGAGGATATCGCGGCGCGCTACGGTGGCGAGGAGTTTGTCATCGCGCTGCCGAACCGGCCGCTGCCCGCGGCGCTCGCCGCCGCCGATCAGATCCGCCGCGCCATTATGGGCAAGGAACTGGTGAAGCGAACGAGCGGAGAGCGCCTCGGCCGGGTGACGGTTTCCATCGGCGTCGCCCTGCTGCGTGCCGACGATGGCGCGCCGTCGTTGATGGAACGCGCCGACAATTGCCTCTATGCCGCCAAACGCAAGGGCCGCAATCTCGTCGTCTGCGAGACCGATCCCGAGGCCAGTCAGCCCAGAACTGCGAAAGTCGCCTGACGGGACCAGCGGCGCCAACGCCCTATTGCCGCTGCCAGGAGATTGCCTTAGGCAGGGTCGTCGCCGATCCGCCCGACATTGCGGCGGACGTCAAACGCGACGCCTGGTCACCCCATGAATGCCGAACGGTTCAATGACTGCCGAACCTCCCATTCTCATTGCCGGCGGCGGACCGGTCGGTGTCATCATCGCGCTGGCATTGGCGCGGCAAGGTTTGCAGGTGCAGGTCTTTGAGGCGGAAGAACGCGTCAACGACAACCCGCGCGCCGCGACCACGCACGCGGCCACGCTGGAGTTTCTCGAACAGCTCGGCCTTGTCGACGAGGTCATCCAGCGCGGCCTGATTGAACCGAAATTCCGCGTCTGGAACCGCGCGCCACGCGAAATGATCGTGGAGTTCGACTTCGGCGTTCTGAAAAACGATACGCGCTATCCGTTTGTGGTGCAGTGCGAGCAGCATAAGCTTGCCAATCTTGCCATCGACCGGCTTCTCCGGTTCGCGCATGCGTCGGTTCACTTCTCCTCGCGGGTCATCGGTTTCGAGCAGTTCGACGACCGGGTGGAAGCCGAGATCGAGACGCCTTCGGGCAGGCGGAGGGTATCGGGCTCTTATCTGATCGGCTGCGACGGCGGCCGCTCAACGGTGCGCAAAGGCCTCGGCATAGACTTCGAAGGCTACACCCACCCCGAGCGCTTTCTCATCCTGACGACGCCGTTTGCGTTCGACGCGCTCTACGCACAATGTTCGCGCAACTATTTTTCCGACGCGGAAGAATGGTGCGCACTGTTCAAGGTCGCCGGCGACGACGGCAAAGGCCTCTGGCGTCTGCTGTTTCCGACGCGCCCGGGCGAAACGCAGGAACAGGCTTTCAGCGACGAAGCCGTGCAGGGGCGGCTGCAAAGCTTCTTTCCCAAAGCGGGCGACTATCCGGTCTTTCACCGCAATATCTATAACGTCCACCAGCGGGTCGCGGCGGCGTTCCGCAAGGGCCGCGTTTTCCTCGCCGGCGACGCCGCGCACGTCAACAACCCGCTCGGCGGGCTCGGGTTGAACTTCGGCATTCACGATGCCGTCGAACTGTCCGGGCTGCTCGGCCAGGTCGTACGCAGGCAAGCGCCGGCCGAAATTCTCGATCGTTACGACCGGCGGCGCCGGCCGTTGAACATCGAGTACGTTCAGCAACAGACCATCGCCAACAAGAAGCGCCTGGAAGAAAAAGATCCAACGGTGCGCGCCAAGAACAATGAAGCGTTGCGCGCGATGGCGGCCGATCCAGCCGCGCATCGCAGCTATCTGCTGCGCGCCTCGCTGATTGAGAGCGTGCGCCCGTCACGGGCGCAGTAAATCGAAATTCCTATTATCCGAAAACCGGTTTCCCCCCCGGATCAAGTCCGAGGGCAAGCTTTTCGGGATCATGCTCTACTGAATGCCGCTGACGGCTTCGCCGCTCGCCGGTTCGATCTGCACCGATTCGCCGCAGCCGCAGGCCGCGGTCTGGTTCGGATTGTTGAAGACGAATTGCGCGGAGAGTTTCTCCACCCTGTAGTCCATCTCGGTGCCGAGCAGAAACAGCACGGCCTTCGGATCGACGAGGATGCGCACGCCCTTGTCCTCGATCACTTCGTCGCGCGGATCGATGTTTTCGGCGTATTCCATGTAATAGCTCATGCCGGCGCAGCCGCCGTTCTTGACGCCCACGCGCACCGCTGCGATCGGGCGGTCGGCCTTGGCCATCACCGCCTTGATGCGCTCGGCAGCGGCTTCGGTGAGCCGCATCACTTGAGGCCTCGGCCGGGGAGTTGCCATTGCTCCTACGTCCTCATTCCAGTTGCAAATTGTTCTCGCTCGAAACTCCTAACAATCGCACGCACTCGATGTAATGCGCCGGCGCCCGCCGTGCAACGCAAGCCTGCCTCACCACATATCGAGCACTGTGCGCGCCTCGTCCGACATCCGGCTCGGATCCCAGGGCGGATCCCAGACGATGTTGACCTTGGCTTCGCGCACGCCCGGCACGCCGGCCACCGCATTCTCCACCTGGCCCGGCAGATCGGCCGCCGCCGGACAATTCGGCGTGGTCAGCGTCATATCGATCGCAACCACGCGGTCGTCGTCGATATCGACTTTGTAGATCAACCCAAGCTCGTAGATGTCGGCGGGAATTTCCGGGTCGTACACGGTCTTGAGCGCGGCGACGATCTCATCGGTCAAGCGCGCCATCTCCTCGGTCGGAATCGCGGAGGCTTTTTCTTCCGCGCTAGGCGGGTCGGCCGTGCCGGCCGCCGCGGCATCTTCCAC
>JASHVN010000600.1 GCA_030044555.1 Xanthobacteraceae bacterium
CGCCTCGAACATCGGCATCGCCGATCTCACGCCAAAGGTTCGTGCGACATAGCAGGCCGCGGCGACCACGCCGCGCTTGCCGCCGCCGACGATCACCGGTTCGGCGGCGAGCGTCGGGTTGTCGCGTTTTTCGATCGTGGCGTAGAAGGCGTCGCAATCGACATGCGCGATGGCGAGCGTTTCGAGTTCGTCATGGCGCAACAGCCGCGGTGAGCCGCACGTCGCGCAGCGTGCGGCTTGCGGGGGAGCATCGGCGAGGCAGTCCCGGCAGAAGCTCACGGCAAAACCTCAAGGCAAATCGCGCTCCCAGTGGCCGCCGAGAACGTTGGCCGCCTTTGCCACTTCGGCTGGGTCGATCCCGGCACTTTGAGCGAAAGCAATCAAGAGGCGCTCGTCAGCGAGCATATGCTCGAGCACGCCGGCGAGAAAGCCGGGCTCGCGCGCAGCCGCGCGGATTTGCTCCGCCGAAAGGCCGGCTGCATCAAGGAAGCGACTCAGCGATTGCGGCTCTTCGGCGACAAACGCCAGCGCCTGGATCGCCAGCATTTCCGCCGCTTTTCGCGCGGGTTGCGAGGCTCTTCTATTCGGTTGCATTTGCCTTTCCGTAATATATCGGCACTAGTGTCCCAACCCGAAGTTCGCATGTACCGGCGGCGGCTCTGATGCGAACTTCGGAATCAAAGGGACACTAGCAACTTATTGATCTAGTGTGGCTTTGGTTCAGAAATCCGCATAACGAACCCGCGGCAAAGGATGCGGACTTCTGAACCGCCACGCGCGCTTGCCCGTGGTGGGGCATGCAGCGAGAGAGATGCGCATCCCTGCCGCGGCGGGCATGGGCTCAGGGAAGGGCCGCAGGCGAAGGATCGGGGGATGGCCAAGACGGTCCTTATCGTGGAGGACAACGAGCTCAACATGAAGCTCTTCCATGATCTGTTGGAGGCGCACGGCTACAGCACGGTCGGCACCCGCAACGGCATTGAAGCGCTCGATCTCGCCCGCAAGCATCAGCCGGATTTGATTTTGATGGACATTCAGCTTCCGGAAGTGTCGGGCCTGGAAGTCACCAAGTGGCTCAAGGACGATTCCGAGCTCAAACGCATTCCGGTGGTGGCTGTCACCGCCTTTGCCATGAAGGGCGACGAAGAACGCATCCGCGAGGGCGGCTGCGAGGCCTACTTGTCCAAGCCCATCTCGGTGGGCAAGTTCATCGAAACCGTCCGCCATTTCCTCGGCAATCCGTGAGGGAACCGCGATGACTGCCCGCGTTCTCGTCGTCGACGACATCCCAGCCAACGTCAAGCTGCTCGAAGCGCGGCTGTCGGCCGAGTATTTCGACGTCATCACGGCGATGGGCGGCGGCGAGGCCCTGACCATTTGCGAACGCGCCGAATGCGATCTCGTGCTGCTCGACGCGATGATGCCGGACGTGGACGGCTTCGAGGTCTGTCGCCGGCTGAAGTCGAACCCGGCCACCCATCACATCCCGGTCATCATGGTGACGGCGCTCGACCAGCCCTCCGACCGGGTGCGCGGGCTGGAAGCTGGCGCCGACGACTTTCTGACCAAGCCGCTTCCCGATCTGGCGCTGATTGCGCGGGTGCGCTCGCTGGCGCGTCTGAAGATGGCCGCCGACGAACTGCGCATGCGGGCGCTGACATCGCGCGACATCGGCATCGAGTCGCCGGAACGTGACGCGGTCGCCGATAACGGCCGCGGCGGCCGTATCCTGATTGTCGATGATCGTCCGGCCTCGCACGAACGCGTCGCCGCTGTCCTCGGCGCCGAGCATGGCGTGGAGATCGAGGTCGATCCGGGCGAGGCGCTGTTCCGCGCCGCCGAGGGCAATTACGATCTGCTGATCATCTCGCTCGGGCTGCAAAACTTCGATGCGCTGCGGCTCTGCAGCCAGGTGCGCTCGCTCGACCGCACGCGCAACATTCCCATTCTGGCGATCGCCGAACCGGACAATGACGCGCGCATGATGCGCGGCCTGGAAATCGGCGTGAACGATTATCTGATGCGGCCGATCGACAAGAACGAACTGCTGGCCCGCGCACGCACCCAAGTCCGCAAACGCCGTTACACCGAGCGGCTGCGCGATAACGTGCAGATGTCGATCGAGATGTCGATTACCGACGCGCTCACCGGGCTGATCAACCGGCGCTACATGGAAAGCCATCTGACCACGTTGATCGAGCAGGCGATCGCGCGCGGCAAGCCGCTCGCCGCGCTGGTGCTCGATATCGACTATTTCAAGTCGATCAACGACACGCACGGGCACGATGCCGGCGATGACGTGCTGCGCGAGTTCGCCTTGCGCATCAAGCGCTCGATCCGCGGCATCGATCTCGCGTGCCGCCACGGCGGCGAGGAATTTGTCGTGGTCATGCCGGAAACCGACATGGCGGTCGCCGCCATGGTGGCGGAGCGTTTGCGCCGCCGCATCGCGGCCGACCCCTTTGCCATCCAGCAGGGAGCGCGGACCGTTCCGGTAACGATTTCGATCGGCATCGCCGCTTTGCGCGGCAAGGACGATAACGCCGCGACTCTCCTCAAGCGCGCCGATCAGGCGCTTTATCGCGCCAAACGCGATGGCCGCAACCGCGTGGTGCCCGACGCCGCCTGAGGCGGGGTGGTTCGCGTT
>JASHVN010000601.1 GCA_030044555.1 Xanthobacteraceae bacterium
GTAGTTTAACGCTGACCATAACTTCGTCCTTTCCTCGAAACGGCCACGCGGGACGCCTGCCGTTGTTGGAATCCGAAGCGAAGATGGCAGCAAATGCTTAAATGGCACTTAACCTTAACGTTTAACCCTAATCAGTCGTGACGCGTATTTCGGTTCCGTCGCCGCCCGTTGAGTTGCGGCGAAAGTCCCGTGAGCAACACAAGCTGTTCGTTGTTAGGAGTTTGATTACGATTAAGGCCGACTTGCGGCGCTGCGCGGGACCGGACGCGGGATATCAGAGTCAAAACTCACAAGCTCAGTCGCGTCTCGCCGCCGGTCGCAACGGCCGCCGGGTCCCTAATCCTCGTCTTCGTCCAGCTCGCCGATATGGTGCTGGGCGTAGAGTTCCAGTCCCAGCTTGGCGACCAGATCGAGTTGGGTTTCGAGGAAATCGATGTGCTCTTCCTCGTCGTGCATCAGCTTCTCGAACAGGTCGCGCGACACGTAATCGCGAACCGCGTGGCAATGGGTGGCGGCTTCCTCGTAAAGCGCGCGCGCCGACATTTCGGCGGCGAGATCGCAATCGAGCACTTCCTTGACGTTCTGACCGATATGCAGCGGATCGAGTACCTGCATGTTGGGAAAGCCGTCGAGGAAGATAATGCGCTCGACGATCTTGTCGGCGTGCTGCATTTCCTCAATCGATTCCTTGCGCCACTGCTTGGCGAGCGACTTGTAGCCCCAATTGTCGAGCAGCCGGTAATGCAGCCAGTACTGATTGATCGCCGTAAGTTCGTGGCGCAGGCTCTTATTGAGATAATCAAGGACTCCGGGCTCGCCTCTCATGACTGCGCTCCTTGCTGGGCGCCGTGCCGCACGTCATCATGTGACGCAGAGCACGGAGCGATCGATTAGAACTATTATAACCTGCATTTCCGCAGCCGGAAGGTCATTGCTGCCTTTCCGCACAATCATGCGAACTTCGGAATTGGGACAGTGGGAACGCTCAAGAGCGGGCCGGATCGCCCGCGCAGCACGTTGAACCCGCTGCAGTCAGCGCCTCATCCATAATGCGGCGGATAGTACGTGCGCAACGCCCGCACTGAGCACTGCAGCCGAGGCAATGATATACTTGACCGGTCGTGCGCGGAGCGCGGCCGCCGGCGGCCAATGTTGCGCGCACATCGTGATCGGAGAGAACGTTGCAGGAGCAGATAATCATTACAGGCCGGCCCAGCGCGGCGATGGTCCAATTTGCAACTATCTCTAACGTGCACGGTGAAAGCGTGCAAAGAAAAAATCTCTCTTTATATCTGTTCTAATTCTATAATTGCTCAGTGCACGGCGTGCTCGTGCAGTGTGCTCGTCACGCCGCCGCCGCTTCCTCGGAATCGTCGTCGCGCCGCCGCCGGCGAGGGCGCAATCGGCAAAGCCGCGACGGGATGAAACACAGATCGTCGAGATACCCGACGAAGCGCTGACCGCGGGCGAGCGCGCGGTCCAGCGCAGCCATGGTGCGGGCGAGCCCGGGATCGTCATCGCGCACCCACGTATCCAAGACCGACGAAAAAAGCATCGCAAGGCCTTGCGCGTGCAGCGCCCCGCGCGGACCTGAGGCGCGGATGCCCGCCGCCGTGAGCATCCATTTCTGCGAGCGCACCGCGAGGCCATTGAGAGCAAAAGCAAGCGGCGGGTTGCGACGGGCGGACCGAACGAGCGAACGGATCGCCTCCCGGTGCGGCGCCATCGTCTCCAGCCGGCGCATCAACACGTCGAACAAGCGTTCGCGCACAGGCTCCTCCGCCATGTCGCTGAAATCCGCAGCGAGCACGGCGCGGTCGACGTCCTTAACATACGCAGCGACGATCGCAACAGGCGAGGGGAATGCGTCGCGCAATTCCGCAAGCGACAGGTTGGCCTCCTCGGCGATCTCCTCAAACCCGATCTGCTCGATCGATTTCTGCGTCAGCAAAGCGAGAAGCGCCGCGATGACTTTGTCGCGCTCACTGGTTGGAGCGCTGCCCGCGGCAGACGGAGAAGACGCTGGATTGCTGGCGGGGCGGGCTGGATGCCTGGGTCTGCGGGCCATAACCGAACTCCTGTGAACGCTCTGCACGAAACCTTCCGACGGCGGCGAAAACGCGAGCCTGATCCATTTCAATGTAGGCTTGCGGCGCGCCGCTTCCAAGGCGGTCCGGGACTTGGCGTTTTACCGGAGCGTTTAACCGGCGAGCTGGCGCGAGCGCGCGGTCGCGGCGGCAACCGCGTCGCGCATGAGCGGCGCAAGGCCATCGTCTCCCATCAGTACTGCGAGCGCTGCGGCCGTGGTGCCGCCCGGCGAGGTCACGTTCTCGCGCAGGCTTCCGGCATCGAGCGGCGAACGATGAAGCAATTCTCCCGACCCGGCGACGGTCTCGCGCGCCAGCCTTTCCGCGAGAGCCGGCGGCAATCCGGCCGCGGCGCCGGCCTGCGCCAACGCTTCGGCGAGCAGAAACACATAGGCCGGGCCGGAACCCGACACCGCCGTGACTGCATCCATCAGCGCTTCATCCTCGATCCACTCGACCGCACCGGTGGCGGCCAAGAGACGCTGGGCGATGTCACGTTGCGCCGCATCGGTGCGCAGCGGTACCGCGACGGTTATGCCGCGGCCGATGGCGGCGGGCGTGTTGGGCATGGCGCGAACAAGCGCGCCTGCGCCCTTTGTCGCGGCCGACAGGAAGTGCAGCGTGCGGCCGGCCATGATCGAGAGCACGAGAGTCGTGGCGTGCACCAACGGTACGAGCGGCGCGATTGCCTCACCGGCGATCTGCGGTTTGACGGCGAGCACGATGACGTCGACGGCGCCGAGCGCACGCGGATCGGGATTGAGCGATAAGCCGCGCCCGGCGAGCCCGCTGATTGCCGGTGACGGCATCGGCTCCAGAACCACTATTCTCCCGGCGTCGAGACCGAGCCGCAGCCAGCCTTCCAGCAGCGCGGATCCCATCTTCCCGGCGCCGACCAAAAGAATCCGCCCTGAGAACTGGCGCAAACCCGCGCTTTGTTTGCCTGCAACGTCATCTGCGGCGCTCATCGGCATTGTCCTCGTCATCCAGACCACCGCGGAAGCGGTGGTCCGGAATCCATAATCACTGCCGATGCCGAATTACAATTGCCGGCAAAGAAGGCTGCGCCGCCAAGAGCCGTCGAGAGAAGGCGATCAGGCCTCGCCGCAGGTCTCGAACATGGCCGAGTCCATGGCCTCGCGCGCGGATTTGCCGGCCCAGATCACAAACTGGAAGGCCGGGTAGTACCGCTCGCAGGAATCGAGCGCGCTTCCGAGCACCGCTTCGCATTGCCGATCCGACGCCGTGCCGCCGCCGGCGAGCACCAGCGCGTGGCGGAACATCACCATGCCGTTTCGCATCCACACGTCGAAATGCCCGATCCACAATTGCTCGTTAATGAGCGCGACCAGCGTCTGCACATCGTTGAGCCGGGGATCGGGCACCTTCATGTCGAACGCGCAAGCCACATGCAGCGCCTCGATGTCGCTCATCCACGTGAAAGAAACCTGGTAATTGGTCCAGCGCCCGGTGATATGCAGCGCGATTTCGTCCTCGCCGGCGCGGTCGAACGGCCAATTGTTGGTCGACGCCATGTGTTCGACCACGTCAAGTGGACTTACGCTCTCGTCGCGAACGAATTCGATGATGGACATGCGGCCCCCACGATGTTGTTTCGAGTGGAAACGCGCACGCCACTTTACTGAGCCCGGGCTGCGATTTGACGCAGGAACAACTCGGGCTCGCCGATTGACTGGACGCCGCGAATCAGCCGGCACGCCGACTATACTGGTTCAGATTCGCCGCGCCAATTTCGAAAGAAGCGCCCCACCAGCAAACGTACAGCACTCATGAAGTGATTTGCCGGGGCGGCACAATGCTGAAGGTGACTCCATCCACAACGGACGCTGCAGCGGTGGATGCGACAAGTTGACTCGGGGGCGAGCGAGGGCGGCGCGAAATCTGCCCGGCAATGTCAGGCACAGCAGATCGGCGACGTCAGGTACAGCAGATTCAGTCGAACAGGCTGGAGACCGATTCCTCAGCCGCGGTCCGGCTGATGGCTTCGCCGATCAGGTTGGCGATCGACAACACGCGGATGTTTCCGGATTCGTTGACCGCCTTGGTGGCCTGGATCGAATCCGTTATCACCAGTTCCTTGAGATGAGACTTGCTGACGCGGGACACCGCGTTGCCCGAAAGGACGCCGTGGGTGATGTAGCCGTAGACCTCCTCGGCGCCTTTCTCCAGCAAGGCCTCCGCGGCGTTGATCAAAGTGCCTCCGGAATCGACAATGTCGTCGACCAGCACGCAGATGCCGCCGTCGACCTTGCCGATGACGTTGGCGACCTCGGATTCGCCCGGCCGCTCGCGCCTCTTGTCGATGATGGCCAGCGGCGCATCAATGCGTTTGGCCAGGCCGCGCGCGCGCACCACGCCGCCGACATCGGGCGACACGACGATCACCTTGCTGAGGTCGAAACGCTCCCTGATGTCCCGCGTCATCACCGGCGCGGCAAACAGATTGTCGGTCGGGATATCGAAAAAGCCCTGGATCTGGCCGGCGTGAAGGTCGACCGTCAATACGCGATCGGCGCCGGCGCGGGTGATCAGGTTGGCGACGAGCTTGGCCGAGATCGGGGTGCGCGACCCGACTTTGCGGTCCTGCCGGGCGTAACCGTAATAGGGGATCACCGCCGTAATGCGTCGCGCCGATGCGCGCCGCAGCGCATCGATGATGATGAGCAACTCCATCAGGTGGTCGTTGGCGGGAAACGACGTCGATTGGATCACGAAGACGTCGCCGCCGCGCACGTTTTCCTGGATCTCGACGAAAACTTCCATATCGGCGAAGCGGCGGACCACGGCCTTGGTCATCGGCAGGCCGAGATATTGGCCGATGGCGGCGGCCAGCGCCGGGTTGGAATTGCCGGCGACGAGCTTCATCGCTCCGTTATTGGCCGCCATCCCGTTCTCCCGAGCACGTATCTGCAGCATTTATGCGGACTGATACAAGCCGCTATTGAGGCTGGCAATATGGTTCGGGGCCTTGTCCCCGCGCCATTTTTCGCCGAATCTCAGCGGTTTTTGCATGGCGGAGAGCGCGTCGCGACGGGCCATTAGATTCGTCGTTAACTGTTTGCCGCGCGCCTTTCGCTAGCCGTCGACCAGCGCAATGGCATTGATGTGCCGGCCGTAATCGCCCTCGGCGCGGTGGGTCGCGCGGCGGTAGCTGAAGAACAGGCTTGGATCCGCATAGGTACACTGGCCCACATCCTCGATGTGGCAAATGCCTGCCCGCCGCAGCCGCGCCGCGACATAGCCGGCAAGGTCGAACAGGGCATGCCCGGCCCGCGGTGCCGGCGCGAAGAATGTTTGGCTCGTCGGGTCTTCGGCAGCAAAGCGGTCGACGAGGTCCGGGCCGACCTCGTAATTGGGTTGACGGATCATCGGCCCAAGCGCGGCACGGATTCGCTCGCGCACGGCACCCAGGGTCTCCATGGCGGCAATTGTCGCCTCGACGATTCCGCCGAGCGCGCCGCGCCAGCCCGCATGGGCCGCGCCAATGACCTGCGCCTGCGGCTCGGCAAACAGAACCGGCCCGCAATCGGCCGTGCTGACGCCGATGGCAAGCGCCGGCACGCGGGTGACGATACCGTCGGCACGTGGGCGTGCTGTGGCCGTCCACGGTGTCTCGGCAACCACGACGGCGGCCGAGTGGATCTGATAGGCGGTGAGAAGGCAGTGCGGCTGGACCGCCAACGCAGCCGCCATGCGCGCGCGGTTCTCGGCGACGTGCGCGGCGCTATCGGCCGAGCCGACGCCGCCGTTAAGGCTCGCATAATGGCCACCCGATACGCCGCCCTCCCGGGTGAAGAACGCATGGCGGATGCCGGGAAGCGCAAGCGTATCGGCCCTGACCATCATGGCATTTCAAACCCGGGAAGCGGCTTGAGCTTGGGATCGGTAATGGCGATCACCTTACACAATTCGCCCATGCCCTTCGTGCCGCTCGCTGTCAGGCGCGACACCGCCTGATCAATTTCGACCGACTTGCCGTAGGGCACGTGCGCCTTGAGCACCTCCGCGCGCTTGTCGATGCCCAGGCGGCGTAACCAGTCGCGCTGCGCGATCGGTCCATGGATGGACGCGCCCATGCTTTCCGCGCTCTGCCCCAGGGCCTCGAAATCAACATGCGCCGTGAGATCGACTTCGCCCGGCGAGCGCAGCGGGTCCGTGAACGCATGTCCCGATACGGCCTGCAACGTCTCGCCCAGTCCGTACCAGGCATGGCCATAATCGATAATGAGAGCCGCGCCGCCATTGCGGACGCGCCGACCGATTTCGAGCGCGGCGCTGTCCGAACGCCACTCGTAAATCGAGCCGTCGGGCGAAAGGCGCAATCCGCGCGGCAGCGTTGCCTCGAAATGGGGCAGGGGATCAGCCGCAAGCGCGATGGCAAGCGTGTCGTCCGGGGCGATGGCGACGACGCGTTCGTGCCAGCCGTCGGTTTGTTTGACGGCTTGATGCACCGGCAGCGCATCGATGAATTCGTTGGCGACGATCAGACAGGGCCCCGGAGGAATGTCCTCGAGCGCTGCGTGCCAGAGCAAGGGCAGTCCGAGCGGCTGCAGCCGCCGCTCCTGCACCTTCTGCAAAGCAGGGCTGACCTCGACCAGATGCAGCACGACCGCCGCCTGAAAACCGGGCACTGTTTTCGCCGCACGCAACGCGTCCAGCAGCATCGTGCCGCGGCCGGGTCCGAGTTCGATCAGCCGTACATTTTCCGGCCCGCCCAGCTGCTGCCACACCGACGCCAGCCACACGCCGATCAACTCGCCGAACATCTGGCTGATCTCGGGTGCGGTGATGAAATCGCCGCCGGCGCCGAGCGGGTCGTGATTCACATAATAGCCGTATTGCGGATGGGTCAGGCACAGCCGCATGTATTCGGAAACGGGCATGGGCCCGGCGATGCGGATCAGCCGGCGGATTTCACGTTCGAGCGGCGAATGTTCGTCAGCCATCTTTCGGCTTCGGTTGGCGGCGCAGCGCATAGGCCAGTATGGCGATGCCGGCCAGCATCAATGGAATGCAGAGCAGCATTCCCATCGTCAACCCGCCCCAGAGAAAGCCGAGTTGCGGGTCGGGCTCGCGGAAAAACTCGCAGGTGACCCGCGCAATCCCGTAGCCAAGCGCAAAGCTCCCGGTCACTACGCCCGGCCGCTTGAGTGCTCCGAGCCGTACCAGCACGTTGAGGACGATGAGGAGGACGATGCCCTCCAGCGCCGCTTCGTAGAGCTGACTGGGGTGGCGCGGGATCGGGCCGCCCTTGGGGAAGATCATGGCCCACGGCACGTCGGTCGGGCGGCCCCACAATTCGCCGTTGATGAAATTGGCGAGGCGGCCCAGAAACAGGCCGATCGGCGTCACCGCAGTGATCACGTCGCCCAGCGAAAATATCGGGATCTTGCGCTTGAGCGCGAACCAAACGATGGCGACTGTGCAGCCGAGAAAGCCGCCATGAAACGACATGCCGCCGTTCCACAGCTCGAAAATCTGTAAAGGGTGCTCGATGAACAGCGGCAGATTATAGAACAGCACGTAGCCGATGCGGCCGCCGAGAATGATGCCAAGCGTGATCCAAATAATGAAATCGTCGAAATCGATAACAGTGAGCGGTGCCGGTCCGCCCCAAAAACGCTCCGACGCGATAATCTTGCGCGCATAAACCCAGCCGGTGAGGATGCCCACGATATAGGCGAGCGCATACCAGCGAATGGCGAGCGGGCCGAGGTGAACCAGAATTGGATTGATGGCGGGATAGGGCAATATCGGCAGAACGAGCATCGGGTAGACTTCCATCAAGAGCACGATATGCCGCCCCGCGGCTCGCCGCAGGGCACTGCCCCTTGCGGCCGCGGCGCACCATCGCCATTGTCAGCCGGCATGGCAAGCGTTGCCCCGCTGATCCTGCGGACGGACAACGCGCCGGCGTTGCGGAGGCGGACTTTCGGAGCGGTCATTCGGAGGCGGTCATGGTGCAGACGACGAATCGTTTCTTCGACGAAGTTGCGCGCTTGATGAATGACGCGGCGGGGGCCGCGCAAGGGGTTCGGCGTGAGTTCGAAACCCTGTTCCGCACCCAGGCCGAGCGAATTTTGCGCGATCTCGATATCGTTCGCCGTGAGGATTTCGAGGCGGTCAAGGACATGGC
>JASHVN010000077.1 GCA_030044555.1 Xanthobacteraceae bacterium
GCCGGACTGCAAACAACCAAATTGCAGACCCGCGCCGAGCGGCGCGGCGACCATTATCTGATCAACGGTGCGAAAATCTGGATCTCGACGGCGCAAGTCGCCGACAAAATGCTGATCCTCGCGCGCACCACGCCGGCCGATGCGGTGCGCAAGCCGACCGAGGGCTTAAGCCTGTTCTACACCACGCTCGATCGCCGCTTCGTCGAGGTGCGCGAGATCGAGAAAATGGGACGCGCCGCGGTCGACTCCAATGCGCTGTTCATCGACGGTTTGGAAGTGCCGGTCGAGGACCGCATCGGCGAGGAAGGCAGCGGCTTCAAATACATTCTGGACGGTCTTAATCCGGAACGTGTCCTGGTGGGCGCCGAGGCGATCGGGCTTGGCCGCGCCGCGCTGCGCCGCGCCGCCGCCTACGCCAAGGAGCGCATCGTGTTCGACCGGCCGATCGGACAGAACCAGGCGATCCAGCATCCGCTGGCGGAACGCTGGATGGAGTTGGAAGCCGCACAGCTCATGGTGTTCAAGGCCGCCTGGCAATACGACAATGGAGAATCCTGCGGCCCGGCCGCCAACGCGGCAAAATTCCTCGGCGCCGAGGCCGGCTTCAACGCCTGCCAGACCGCACTGATGACCCATGGCGGCTACGGTTACGCCAAGGAATATCACGTCGAGCGCTATTTCCGCGAAAGCATGATCCCTCGCCTCGCCCCGGTGTCACGCGAGCTCATCCTCTGCTTCATCGCCGAGCGGGTTTTGGGAATGCCCAAGTCGTATTGAGCGCATGTCGAGCCGTTATTGCCGAAACGAGTGCCCCGATTCCGATTGGATCGAACCAATGGTGAAGAAATAGCGCGATGCAGCGCGCGGACGCAGCTGCGGCAAATGTTCATTTGGCTCGTTGTTTATGGATGACGCGGCGCAGGATGGCGCTCAGCTCGCTGGCGACCGGCGTGAGCTTATAGCCGCGCTGATAAATCAGGCCGAGGTCGCGGAACACATGCGGCTTATGAAGTCTCGACAGCACCAGCGACTTCGATACGTTTTTTGAAAATGCGGTCGACGGCAGCAGCGTAATGCCAAGCCCGGCTTGCACCATTCCGACCGCGGTATTGTGGTCGCGAACTTCGAATTTTGGACGAATCGTTATTCCGAGCGACGAAAAGGCCTGGTCGATGATCCGGCGGATGTTCGAGCCGGACGGCATGGTGATCAGCTCGCCCTCGGCGATCCTGGACGACGGATCGGCTGTCCGGCCGGCGGCCGATGATCGCGGCGACGCCAGGATGAAATCTTCGCGAAAAATATGCTGAAAGCCGAGCTCGGGAATTTCCGAACGCGCGCCTATGCCGAAGTCGGCCTCGCCGTTAAGCACGATGCGTTCGACCATCGGCGTCAGGCCGTCAATGATTTGCACGCTGATGCCGGGAAATTTCTCCTGAAAGACCCGAATGGCGGCCGGCACGGCGTGAGCGGCCAGCATGCGCGTGCTGGCGAGGATCACGCGTCCGCGCTGCAGCACCGCCTCTTCGCGAATCTCAACCGTGACGTGCTGGATCTCCTCGACCGCCCGCCGCGCCCGCATCAGAAACCGCTCGCCCAGCGGAGTGAGCCGGACGCGCCGCGTCGTCCGCGTCACCAGCGGCACGCCGAGTTCTTCTTCCAGGTCGGCAATGTGGGCGCTCAGCGTCGGCTGCGACACGCCAAGAGCTTCCGCTGCGACGCCGAAACCGCCATGTTCGGCCAGCGCGAGGAAGCTGCGGATACGACGCAAATCGATATCCATCGGGAATCCTGATGAATAATCGTGAAAAATTGGATTGTACCATGGTTCGCGCTTAGGTTTCAATGGCGGCCGTAATGATCGGGCCGAAGCAGACGGCCCGCAACAATAACTCACCCAAATTGATCGATCCGAACACGCGGTTCGGCAACTTGACATCGCGCGCGCCGAACGCGGCAAACCGGGCGACAGAAGGAAGGTGCTAGGCATGCCGGCTTTATCTTCGCAACATCGAGCGGCCCCGATGCCGAAACGGCGTTCCGACAAACGCGACGTCGAGGTGGGGCGCCGCGTGCGCGCGTTTCGCCTGCAAAAAGGCCTGTCGCAGGAGAAACTCGCCGATCAGTTGGGTGTGACCTTCCAGCAAGTGCAAAAATACGAAAAGGGCACCAACCGCATCGCCGCGGGGCGGCTGCAGCGCATTGCCGAGATTCTGGAAGTTCCAATCACCGAGTTCTTTACGCAGCACCGGAGCATCGGCGCCGCGCAGAGCGAACTGTCAGAACTCGTAGATACCGCCGCGGCGTTGCGCCTTGTGCGCTCGTATTCGCGCATCCGTGACGCCAAGCTGCAGCAGGCCGTACTTTATTTCGTCGAGAAAGTTGCCGCGGAATAGATCGCCGCGGTCCGCAACGCAAAGGCACGGACGGCGAGCCACGGGCGTCCGCCTTCGCCGCTTCCCTCAGCCTCGTGAGGGAAGCCCATTTGAGCGTGAAGCGAGTGCGAGCATGGTGGGCTTCGCTCCGCCGCAATAAGTCGGGCCTATCATGGTATGGCGCTTAGCTGGTAAGCTCGCGCCATTGCATCTAGTCCTTGCGTCCGGACAGAGCGCAACTTACAATGGAGATAACGGCACGCTTCCGGTTTTTCAACATTGGCCCTTTTTTCAACATCGGCCCTTTTCTGTTTCATTCCTTGCGGCCACGACAGTGAGGCAAGATATGGGTCAAGACACGCGGAAGGACGTCGCGGCACAGCTGCTTGAGATCGTCGCGCGTCTGGATCGTGACGCCGAAGTCGCGGCCGCTTGCGGCCTGCACGTTGCGGCGAAGCTGCTGCGCATGGCCCGGCTCGATTTGCTGTGCCGCGTGCATGGGATTTCAGACGGCGAATTGCAGGCGATCGGCGAGGAATTGAACAGCCGGCGGCCGATGGGCGACGGCACCGCAATGGACGGACCCGGCCTCAAGCTGCCGCACTGAACCACCGCACGAGGAGAGCACGCTGCGAAACCGCCTTCGCCGGGACGGCGCGTCTATTCCTCGCGATAAACCCGCTCGCGGCGCTCGTGCCGCTCCTGGGCTTCGATCGAAAGAGTAGCGATCGGACGGGCTTCGAGGCGCTTGAGCGAGATCGGCTCGCCGGTCTCTTCGCAATAGCCGTAGGTGCCGTCTTCAATGCGGGCGAGCGCGGCATCGATCTTGGAAATCAACTTGCGCTGGCGGTCGCGGGCGCGCAGCTCGATGGCGCGGTCGGTTTCCGAAGAGGCACGGTCGGCGAGATCGGGATGATTCTGGCTCTCGTCCTGGAGATGCTGCAGCGTCTCCTTGGCCTCCCTGAGAATGTCCTCGCGCCACTCGAGCAGCCGGACACGGAAATATTCACGCTGACGCTCGTTCATGAACGGCTCTTTGTCGCTCGGGCGGTAGAACCGCTCCGGTGGTACAATCTTGCCGTTCTTAAACTTGTCGTCGGGTCGACCGTTTTTGCTTTTAGCCGACTGCATTGTCCTCAACTCCGCACACGCAACTGGTGCAGGGCCCTCCCCGCGAGGCTGGCCTATATATCGACCGTCCATGACAGAGACAATAAGAATGTGGCGGGGCCGCTCGCGGCAAAATATGGCGCTGCAGCAGCGCACTACGGCCAAATGCTGAGCCGGGCGCCCAGCAACAGGCGGGGCTCGTTTCGCCCTTCCCCGGCGGGCGGACTTAAGCGATGCCGGCCTTTGCCAGCTCGACTTCGACGCGAAGGTCGATCTCGGCGAGGACCGAATCGAGCCTCTCGTCCCCGGAGCCTTCCTTGAGGTCGGCAGCGACCGACTTGAGCCGGAGCATGGTGGCCTGATCGAGCGTGCCGGCGAGCAGGCCAAGTTTGACCTCGTCGAGAGCGTCCAAGGCGCGGCGCCCATGCTTGATCACCCGGCGGCGGCGTTCCAGCGGGTCTTCGATCCCCTGCAGGGCGATCAACGCATCAATCCCGCCCACGGTGCGCAAGGCGACCGCGGCGGTCTGCGGCTGCGCCGCTTCCTCTTCCGATACCGTGAAGGTGCCGCCTGACGTTCGGCGGGCGACCGTCGGCGATGTGATGAGCGCGCTTCCGTTGGGTCCATAGACACGCATAATGATAAAGTGACCATTTATGGTTAATGGTCGGTAAAAAAGGGCGGCAAATGTTGCCGCCTCCCGGCAAGGGATGCGCTCCCCCCTCCCCCGCGCCGGCCCCGAGCAGGGAAAATTCCAGCGCAATAACAATAAGATATCAGCCAAGGCGCGCTGGCACATAACTGGCATTGGCATCCTCGTCCGACCTCTTGGGGAGCAAGAGATGAGAGGGACGCTGAAAACCGCGCTCGCGGCGCTGGTGGCTGTCGGCTGTGCCATTACGCCGGCGGCCGCGACGTCGCGTATTAAAGACCTCGCCAATATCGAGGGCATCCGTCAGAACCAGCTGATCGGCTATGGCCTGGTCGTTGGCCTCGACGGCACTGGCGACACGCTCAACAACACGCCGTTCACCAAGCAATCGCTGCAGGGCATGCTGGAGCGGCTTGGCGTCAACATCCGTGGCCAGCAGATCCGCACCGGCAACGTAGCGGCCGTCATGGTCACCGCCAACCTGCCGCCCTTCGCCACACAGGGCACGCGCATCGATGTGACCGCTTCGGCGATGGGCGATTCCAAGAGCCTGGCTGGCGGCACGCTGCTCGTCACGCCGCTGCTCGGCGCCGACGGCAACGTCTATGCGGTCGCCCAGGGCTCCCTCTCCATCGGCGGCTTCCAGGCCCAGGGCCAGGCCGCGAGCATCACCCGCGGCGTGCCGACCGTCGGCGAGCTGC
>JASHVN010000602.1 GCA_030044555.1 Xanthobacteraceae bacterium
GAAAGCTGGGCGCGCCATTCGAGACGCTTGAAATCTCCGACCAGCTCGCGCGCGACATCTATGGCCACGATTTCATGTTAGTCCGGCCAGATATGCATATTGTTTGGCGCGGAAATCGTCTTCCAGATGATTCCGACGGTCTTGCACAAATAGCAACGGGACACTCGCGCTCTGCAAAGATTGCAACCATGTGAGCCGCTCGCGCCAGACGGAATGTCGCTGAGGGGGACGGGACACATGCAAAATGACTCCGGCAGAGGAGTATATGCGCCATGGATTTATTAACAGCTGCTATCCAGGACCTCGTCGCCGCCAATCACATTCTAGAACAACAACGTGTTGTAGACACCTTTGGCCATATTAGTGTGCGGCATCCGACAAAGCCTAATCGATTTCTGCTCTCGCGAGCACGCGCTCCCGATTTGGTGGAATCCGGCGACATCCTGGAATTCGCGCTGAACGGCGATCCTATCGATGCTTCGGGACCGAAGCCGTATCTAGAGCGTTTTATCCATGCAGCGCTGTATGCGGCGCGTCCTGACGTGAATTCTATCGTGCATAGTCACAGCCGGACGGTTATTCCTTTTAGTATTAGTGAGGTTAAGTTGCGACCTGTGGCCCACATCTGCGCCACGATCGGGGAAGAAGTTCCGGTTTGGGACTCGCATGACAACTTCGGCGATACCGGAATGTTGATTGCCAACTTAGACACGGGACGCGATTTTGCTCGGCTCTTCGGCAGGGCTTCAAGCGTTTTAATGCGCGGTCACGGCTCGACGGTAGTCGGAGACTCAATCAAAGAAGCGGTGTTCACTGCTATCCATCTTGAGGTCAATGCCGAACTCCAACTCAAGGCGCTCCAATTGGGTGCTGTCAAGTATCTAACCCGGGGCGAGGTCGAACAGGTGGCAGCGCGCTTCCGTGCGGGAAAATCCGGAGAAGGATTCGATCGTGCCTGGGAGTATTGGTGCCGGCAGGCTGGGGCAATGCGAAACACGCCGCTTAGAGGTTAGGATCAGTCCTGCCAAAATCCCGCGCAACACGAATTGATTATGTGTGAACCCGATTGTTGATGGTCGCGAGCTTTCTTGTCGCGGCGCGCTTACGCCCTGGCGTTCCATTACCGCTCTCGGCTCCAATATCATTGGCATTGGGGATCATGCGAATGAGCATGCTTTTCAGGAGCCGTACTTCCTCAGTACTAAAACCGCGAACAATAAGAGCTTCATAGTCGCGAAATGTAGGGTGGCGGGATTGCGCCAGAAGCTGTCCCTTATCGGTGAGCGTAATTCTTACCGTTCGTTGATCCTGTTCAAGCCGCCGTCGATTCACGAGCCGCTTTTCCTGCATTCGAGTCAGGACGCGCGATAGTGTCGATCTCTCGATGCCTGTCTCCACAGCAAGTTCGCCCACGGTTTGATTGTCCTTCGCAAGCAGCCGGAAAAGCACCCAGATCTCCTCTATTCGCACGCCGCGCGCACGGGCTCGCTTGTTGACCGCAGTCTCGATTGCCGAAACAATCCGACGCATAAGGTAAGTAGTACTGCGGTCCATTTCTTCCATTTTTGCACACCCTCAAACGATTCAGCTGCTATCGACTTCCGTCTCGCACATATATCGCGATCTATCAAACTCTTTCCGACATTCCAGACCCTTGGATTCCTTCTTGGGAGATCTGGTCGAGGGAGGTCTTGAGCCGGACGCCCCGCCTCTCACACATTCGTCTCACTCCCGTTGGAAAAGGTACTTCTTTCTGAAGCTGACCGGCGTCACCCCTACGTGCCTGGAAAAAAAGCTTGTAAAGTGCGAGCTGTCACCAAATCCCAAGCTGTACGCGACCTCGGCGATACTGACTCTCGTATATACAAGCTGCCGCTTCGCTTCGATCAGTTTCCGCCGGTGAACAATGTCCAGCGGTCTTTCATCCGCGATCCTGCGAACGATCCTACGTAGCGTTCTCTCCGTGGTATTAAGGCTGGAGGCGTAATCGTTGATAGACCACATCTTGTCGAAGTTGCGTTCAACCAAATCGCAAAATGCATCGAAAAGCTTGGAGGCAGCGCTGTGTTCCCCTGGAAACGCCGTCGGATTCATCGCGATCAAGCGCGCGAGCGTAGTGAGAAGCTCCAAGATCTTGGCGGCGACGATAGTCGTCTTGCCCGACATGTCCCGCTGCATTTCCTCGACAATATCGGTGAAAGTGCTATCGAGCCCAAGTGTCCTGAATTCTTCATCCGTCAACTCTCGCAGCGTCGCTGAGCGCACGGCCGCCGATATGAAAGCATCGCCCGTCACCCGCAAAAGATCCTGCAGGAACGGTTCGGCAATGGAGAGGATCGTTCCCGTGGAGTTTGAATCAAATCTGAAGCCGTGGACGACCTGCGACGGAATCGCGAGGAACGCAGGCGCCGTCACGAACACCGTCACATCGTCGATAAACGCTTCGCCTCGTCCGCTATCGATTAGCAAAAGCTGGAAGAGGTCGCGATGCCGGTGAGCACGAATATGCCATCCGTGAATGCGGTTCGTTGCGGCAAGATCCTCGACGTTAAGGAAGCGCAGGGCCGGCTTCTCAAGCCGTTCGCCGTAGATCGAGAACGCCGGAATTGCGGTTTTCGCCTTCTTTGCGCGCCCTGCCCGCACGAATATTCTCCGGATTTCAATGCCTTACGAGCACCACTCTGTTGTCCGAAATATACAAGAATTGGACCGTTTCGGAAATTGCCGCCGGCGTCTGTTGTCGTCATGGTTCGGCGCAATAGGTCGAGAGAATGGTTCGCGCATCAGCAGGCATGAGACGACGACCCCGGGTGGCGGCTACAACAGCCATAGGCAGCTTTCAGGGGGAGTTATCGGAGGGGCACGACGTTCCATGACCCCATTGTCCTGCGGAGAGGAGCTGTTCACGAATCTTAAAGGGCCGCTCTGGCGTATCTTGGTCGCCGTAGCGCTTTGCCTTGCCTCGCCCTTCGGCGCGCATGGGGAGGAATATCCATCACGGACCGTCAGGATTATAGTTCCCTATACGGCCGGATCTCCAAATGATCTGTTGGCGCGGATGATCGCACGGGACTTGCAGTCCCGTCTCAGCTCGCCTTTCATCGTGGAGAATAAGCCTGGGGGCGGGACGGTAATCGGCACGAGGGTTTTCGCCGCGTCGCCACCCGACGGCTACACACTGTTGTTCTCGAGCTCTAGTCTCATCGTCGACCCAATTCTCAACCATCGTGACGCCGACCTGAAGTTGGCGGAACAATTTGCGCCGGTCGCTATAGTAGCAACAACGTCCTGGCTGCTTGCCGCCTCTCCCCGCCTGTCTACAAAAACGCTGAAGGAATTCATTGCTTATGCCAAAGCAAATCCGAGCGCGATCAACTTCGGTTTCGCACAGGGCACCGCCGCGCAATTGGTGGGAGATCGCTTCAAGGTACTGACCAATGCCAAGATTGTAGACGTCCCTTATAAGGGCGGCACCGAAGCTATTTCGGATTTTCTTGGCGGACGCATTCAGATGCTGACACCCACGCCTTCTACGTCCCTGCCCTTTATCCGAAATGGCCAGATGCTGGCGCTGGCCATTACTAGCAAAGCCCGAAACGCCGACTTGCCGGACGTTCCTACTTTTCGCGAAAGCGGCTTGCCCGAATTGACGTTAGATTTCTGGGCTGGCGTGTTTGCACCAAGCGGCACCCCACCTGGAATCATCAACAGGTTGAATGCTGCCATCAACGCCTGCCTGCAGTCGCCGGCGACAAAAGATAATATGAGGAAACTAGGCTTCGACGCAAAAGCTCAATCGCCGCAAGGCTTCGCTGCATTCGTCGCACAGGAAATTCCGCGATGGACTGAGATAGTTAAATCGACCAGCGGGACTAATCGTTAATACAACACAATGCGTGCAGGGGCAATTTTCTAAACTTTCCGGAGCATCGTCGTGGCATTCTCAGACAAAACGATCATCATCGGCGGCGGTATCGGGGGGCTTACTGCCGCACTCGCGCTCCTAAAGCTTGGTATTGATGTCGAGCTCTACGAGCAGGCCGCTGAACTCAAGGAGGTTGGTGCGGGCTTGCAAACAAGCTCGAACGGGACTCGTGTCCTCTACGCTCTGGGTTTGGAGGAGCGGCTGTCGACTCTTCAGGTTACGCCTTCGCATCGACAACTCCGTCATTGGAAGACTGGAGAAACTTGGAATTGGTTCGATCTCGGCAGTAGTTCGCGCGATAGGTACGGGACGCCCCACATCATGATGCATCGCGGCGACTTGCAAGGCGTAATAGCCGACGCGGTGCGGCGGTTGAAACCGGACGCCATCCATCTCGGTATGAGGTGCGTTGCTGTGAGTCAGACGGATGCGCATGCGGAAGCCTGGTTCGAGGGCGGTAAGGCTGTAACTGGATCCTATGTCATCGGTGCTGACGGCATCCATTCCAAGGTCCGCGAATCTATGTTCGGTCCGGACCGACCGATCTTCGTTGGATGTGTCGCATGGCGGGGACTTGTGCCAATGGAAAAGCTTCCTGGGCACATCGCCAAGATGGTCGGCATTAACTGGCTTGGCCCACATGGTCATGTACTGCATTATCCCGTCCGCCGAGGGGAATTGATGAATTTCATCAGTTTCGTCGAACGCAGTGACTGGCAGATCGAGTCTTGGGTGACGCGAGGCACGAAAGCAGAGCTGGCAAACGACTTCAGAGAATGGCACTCCGATGTCCATGAAATCATTCGGCTGATCGAAACGCCTTACAAATGGGCTCTAATGGTCCGCGGTCCAATGTCGCATTGGAGCAAAGGTCGGATTACGCTGATGGGCGACGCCTGTCATCCGACTCTTCCATTCCTTGGTCAGGGCGGAGTGATGGCTATCGAAGATGGCTATGTCGTTGCCGCCTGTCTGCAGAAGTACTTCAACAACCCCTCAACGGCCTTAGCGCGCTACGAAGACATCCGCCGTGATCGCACCTCGGCCGTGGTTCGAAAGGCGCACGAAAACCGTGCGTCGGCATTCGAACCGAAGCTTGCGGACGAAAATGCCGTCGCCGAATCGATAACTTCCGAGTGGCAGAAGGTGCGGGTCAAGGAACGACTTGATTGGCTCTATTCCTACGATGCCACAGCCATCGCGATTTGAAGTGACTGTTTAACGACAGTCCACCTCAATAACATGCTGCAAGCGTTTAGCTAAATCGCTCGCGAAGGTTCGCCACTCGCCTTTTAGTGCTTACTGCTGAACTTCAGAACAGTACTGGACCTACCTCAGTTGTCACGCCGCCGGATGTACTGTTACTGACTTCCTCAAATATGGATTGTCGTTGCGTCGTAGGTGTAGAGCCAGTCCAATCGCTCCTTTGCAAGCGACGCTTGCCAATTCTCAGCCATGAGACCGACAGCGTCATCGTCCTCGGCGAGTTCGGGATGGAACGCTTGTTTTCTATTCTCGTGCGATTTGCGCACGACAGCGGC
>JASHVN010000078.1 GCA_030044555.1 Xanthobacteraceae bacterium
TGCCCGCAGATCTCGATCCGGGCCAGCTGCGGCTGATGGGCTTCGCGCTGATGAATTACCCGCGGATGCTGCCGCAGATCACCCGCATGAGCACGGGGATGACTCCGGACAATCCGCGCTTTGTCGCCCGCTGGGAGGCATTGTTGCGCGAACTAGGGTCGTGGCTGGAAGAGGCGGCGCGAAGAAAGCGCGTCGTCAGCAAAATCGGGCAGGACGCTCCAACGCTGCCCGCGCCGTAACCGGCCTCGATCCCGATTTATACGAATGCCGCGATTATACGAATCCCTCTTTGTTCATTCTGCTTGAACGGCCCCGGCCGGCATCAACCGGCCGGGGCCCGATTTGCTTTCGCGATGGGGATTACCAGCGGTGTCCGCGCCAGCCCCATCCACCGTGCCAGCCCCATCGGTGCCAACCCCAACCCCCGCGCCAGCCGATGGGCCGGCCAGGCCAATAGGGGCCGGGCGCCCACCAGCAGCGGTATGGCCCGCATACCCAGCGCACTTTTTCGACGTTGCCACTGGTCTGCGTGATGGCGGGCGTCAATCCGCTGGCCGGCACCGCCGAAGCGCTCCCGGACAGCATGCCCGCGCTCAGCAACAGCGCGGCAGCTGCCATCGCGATTTTGATTTTACGCATAGCGTTCCTCATTTGGTTCGCTCAGTAGTCCCCGCCGCAACACTCGCTCCGTCGCCGTGTAACGATGCTGAAGACGTTATTCAGCCGACGTTTAACAACACGGCTTTCCGGTGACCGGGCAAAATTCAAAAGGCTTCGGACAAGGATCGTCGGAGAATATTTGCTATGCGCCGTCGATCGCAGTGGGTGCTGTTGTTCTGATCAGCGCAATGCGCTCTGAAGCGGGATGATTTGAGGATGAATCATCATCGCGCTTTAGCTCTTTGTTTGCGCATGATCCCTCGGGTCAAGCTCGAGGGCATGCTTTTCGCAAAACCGCTCCACACTTTTCCGGATCATGCTCTGGCGCACCGCATGAAGCGATCGTGACCGCGCGACGTTCGAAAGAAGGGATGCGCGCTTCAGCGCCGATCCGGAGCGCGCTCGACCTCGAGCTGCAAAGTCGGCGCGATGCGGTCCCAGATATGGGCGAAAATGCGCTTCCAGCTTTCGCAATAGACGCTGGGGTTGTCGAACCGGCGCACGGCGGACCATCGCTGCGCCAGGTGGCCGCCGCCGCAGGCATCCAGATACTCGCACTTGCGGCAGGTCTCGCACAAATGCGTGCTGGCTTCGTAGGCCTCGCGCCAGACCGGATCGTCGCGAACGTCTCTGATGGCGTTGCTGTGCACGTTCGTCTTCGATGCCGTCGAGCCGTTGCCGGCAATGCGCAGCACATCGAGCGGCTCAAGCGCGCCGTCGGGCATCAGTGTTACGGTTTCGATCGGGCCGAGGCCGATCGTGTCGGAGAGCGACAACTGGCCGACCAAACCGCGGATCATCGCATCGAGCGTGCTGACGCGGACTCCCTGGGCGGCGTATTTGTCGAACCAGACGTCGAACAGTCTGATGAAGTAATCGGCGATCGGCGGCGGATTGTCGGCATGGGTCGCGTCCGGCGGCAGGATGTCGAATTCCTGCACGCCGAGTTCCTCAACCGCATAAGCCAAGACGCGCTCCGGATCGGTCGCCGGGTTGCAGACCGAGATCAGCCCGGGCTCGAGCCCCGCCTTGCGCAAGCAATCCAGTCCCTTGAGCGTTTCGGCGAGCGTGCCGCGGCCCTTGAAGTCGACGCGATACTTGTCGTTGATCTCCGGCGGACCATCGAGGCTGACAGTCACGCTGACGTCGTGGGTCTTGAACAATTCGACCCATTCCTCATCGACGAGGATGCCGTTGGTGGTGACGCCGCGGGCGATGACGCATCCGGTGCGGCGCTCGATATCGCGCAATTTCTTCAGGAATACGTCGAAGCGGCGTTTGGGAAACAACAGCGGCTCGCCGCCGTGAAAGACGAGCAGGAAGTATTTCAGATCGAACGCACGGATGTGCTCCTCAAGCCGCGCGCAAAACGCATCCTCGGACTCGTGCGTCAGCACCGCGGGCTTGTTGTAGACCTCGGCATCGCGAAACCAGTAACAGTATGTGCACTTGATGTTGCAGCGCGACGCGAGCTTGATCAGCACGAAGGTGAAAGTCGGCTGCGCGTCCAGCGCCACCCTTGGACCGTGAAGCAGGCTCTCCGGCGCAGGCACAGAGCTGTCGAGGCTGGTCATCGCTCGTCCTTAACTTCGGCCGGGAGATCCCGAGATGAAACGCGCTGCAAGCGCCAAGCACGGCTCGATGGACTTTAGGGCTTTGGCAGTGATGGAGTTGAAGCAAGATCGCAAGAGAACAAGGTCGCAAGAATACGTGCTTGGCGGTGCGCCAGCGGAGCCGCTGGCGCACCACCGAGATCAGCTCTCAGTAACGGTTGTAATAGCGCGTATAGAAGCGGCGGAAGAAACGGTGATACCAGGCCACCTGGGTCGGCGTGGAGACGCCGGCGACGGGCGCCTGCGGGGCCTGCTTGATGATGCTGTTGATCGCCGGGTTGGTCGACTTGACCGTGACCGCGGCATCCGGAGCCGTGGCGGCTTGGGCGCTCGCCGCACCCGCAATGCCCAGCGCCACGGCCGCGCCAAAGCCGAGGCCGACGCCCTTGAGGCGTTCAACAAGACCGTGGCGCGATAGCCGGCCGCCGCTCAATTCTTTCGCAATAGCATCGACGTCTTTCATGGTTTTGTTTCTCCCGTTGAGATTCGCCCCGCTTGGCTACCGCACTCGTGTTACGCAACGCTGACAGCCCCTCGCGAAGCAGTTCCCACGCTACACGACCTGTGGCCGGTGCAACAGGGATCGCCGCTTTGCGGTTGACAAGCTTCTGACGCCACTTTTCCGAACGCCCCCCGCCCGGATCGCATTGCAGCGCAGCAATCTACTTGCTCACCGCCACGTTGAGGATCGCCGTCGTGCCTTCCTGGACTTTTTTCAGTGCCGATTGCAGTGCCCCTTTGAGCTTCGCCGGATCCTCCACGCGTTCGCCGTGCAGGCCGAAATGCGAGCCGAGCTGGGAGAAGTCGGGACCGCTGAGCTTCGAGCCGAGATACATCTTGGCGGTTTCGGCGGCGCCATCGGGATAATGATGATAGTGACCCTTCTGCATCGCCATGTAGCCCTTGTTGTTGAACACGACGATGAGGATCGGCAGGTTATGCAGTTTCGAGGCGCCGAGCGCCTGGATCACCGGGTTATAAAGGAAGCCGCCGTCGCCGATGAGCAGGGCGACCGTCCGCTTGCCTGACGCAAGCTTGACGCCGAGCGAGATACCCAGTCCCTGGCCCAGGCCGCCGAAGCCGCGGAAGAAGCTGTGCGGCGTCGTGAACGGAAGGTGCTGGCGCAGCGTCGGCCCGTGCATGATGGTCTCGTCCACGAATGCGGTGTCGGCAGGCATGACTTCGGCGAGCGTGTCAATCAGCATAAGCGGGTCGATCGCCGCGCCGCCAGTGCCGTTCGCCTTCGCCCGTTCGGCTTTCAATCCGGCGACGAAAGCGTCGTGCTCGGCTTTCCACTTCTCGCGGCGCTTGCTGATCGCGTCCGCGTTCGGCTTTGCGGCGCGCGCCGCCTCGGCCAGCGTTTGCAGCGATGCCGCGATCTCGCCTTCCAGATAAAGGTCGGCGTGCAGCTGCTGATAGATCATGTGGTTCTTGAACTGATTTTCATTGATGGCGACGATCTTGCCTTTGGTGGGGCGCTCCCTCGGCGGGTACCAGGGCACGCGGCCGCCGACGAGCAGAACCAGATCGGCATCGGCGAGGTATTTGTAATTGGCCACCCCGAGATAGAGCGGATGGTTGGTAGGGAAATTGCAGAAATTAGCGCCGCGGCTCCAGGTGACCGGGATCGCCAGCAGATCGGCCAATTCGACCAGCGCGTGGAACGCGGCCGGGTCGCGGCCGGACTGCTCGGCGACGATGATCGGATTTTTCGCCGTCAGGAGGAGGTCGGCAACCTTTTCGACTTCGCTCGGATGCGGCTGCAGGCGAGGCGCCACCGGAATCTCGCGCTCGCCCTTCGGCGGCGTCCACTCGTGCAGCATGTGCTCGAGCGCGACGTTGAGATAGATCGGGCCCTTGGGCGTGCGCTGCGCCATCTCGCCGGCGCGGATCACCTGCTCATAAAGCGTGAACGGACTGGTGACAGGCCGCGCCAGCTTGGTGACGTTCTCGACGTAGCGCTCGATGCCGCCGACGCTCAGGCCGCCGTACCATTGCTGCTCGATGTCGAGGCCGGGATTTTCGCCGAGCGTCGCGGATTCGCCTGACATGACGATCATCGGCACTTCCGACTGCATGGCGCCGTGCACGCCCATGCTGCCCTGCAGCAGGCCGACGCCGGCATGGACCAGAACCGCCTGGGGCCGGCCGGTGATCAGCGTGTAGCCGGTCGCCATGTTGACGGCGAGCGTCTCGTGCCAGGAGTCGATGTAGGTCGGCCCGGAACGGTTGCCGAGCTTCTGACGGGCGAGCGCTTCCCAGACCGGCGACCATTCCGAGCCGGGCGACGACATGATGTAGTCGATTTTGAGCTTGCGGAACGCTTCCAGGATCGCTTCCCCGCCGTCCATATAGTTTTTCATCTGACTGTCCTTATTGTTTGCCGACCGCCCGGCCGCACGCATAAACCGGCGCCAGATCGGGGTTCTCCGTAACAATGCCGGGCTTGCTTGCCAAGTCTTGCTAGCCAAGTTGCCTGCCAAGTCTTGCTTCCTAAGCCTTGCCTGCCAAGTACGGGCTCGCGCATAAGGGCCATGAGCCTAAAGTCGCGAGCCTGAAATCGCGCCCCTCACACCGAGGCCGTCATGACGAGCACTGCCAAGAAAGAAAAATCCCTGCGCCGGCTCTCCGAACTCGCCGATGCGGGGCTGATCGGCCGCGAGCGGATTGCCGCGCTGCAACAAGTCGCAGCGCGCTACGCGGTGGCCATAACGCCGGCCATTGCCGGCCTCATCGACGAGACCGATCCCGACGATCCGATTGCGCGGCAATTCGTGCCCGACGCGCGCGAACTGCACGGCGAACCGGGGGAAAGCGGCGATCCGATCGGCGACGATGCGTTTTGTCCGGTCGAAGGGATCGTGCACCGCTATCCCGACCGGGTTCTGCTCAAGATCGTCAACGCTTGCGCGGCCTATTGCCGTTTCTGCTTCCGCCGCGAAAAAGTCGGGCCGGGCAGGGGGGCTTTATCGCCGCGGGCGCTCGCCGCGGCGCTCGATTACATCAGCTCGCATCCGCAGATCTGGGAAGTCATTCTGACCGGCGGCGATCCGCTTGTGCTTTCGGCACGCAGGCTTGCCGCGTTGGCGCGCGAAGTTGCCGCCATCGCCCACGTCAAAGTGTTGCGCGTTCACACGCGCGTCCCCGTGGCGGCGCCGCAGCGCGTCTCGCCGGCGCTTGTGCGTGCGCTCCGCGTGCCGGAAAAGGCGACGTATGTCGTGTTGCACGTCAATCACGACCGGGAGCTTTCGCCGGCCGCGCGTGCGGCGTGCGCGCGCTTTATCGACGCCGGAATCCCGATGCTTGCGCAAACTGTGCTGCTGCGCGGCGTGAACGACAATGTGGAGACGCTCGGCGCGCTGATGCGGGCGCTGGTCGAGTGCCGGATCAAGCCCTACTACCTGCATCATGCCGATATGGCGCCGGGCACGGCACATTTCCGCACCGGCATCGGTGACGGCCATGCGCTGATGCGTGCGCTGCACGGCCGCTACTCGGGCCTCTGCCAGCCGACTTACGTGCTCGACATTCCCGGCGGTTACGGCAAATCCCCGATCGGGCCGAACTATCTGACGGCTGACGGGACCATGATCGAGGACTTCAACGGCTGCACGCACCGCTATCCGCCGCAGCCGAATGCCGCTCCGGCGGTAGGCGATATCGGAGCGCAACCGTTGATCAGCGCAACGGTCAATGAGCGCAAATAGTCAGTGAGTGCAACCGCCAATGCGAGCCGCGCTCAAGGTCAGGCCGCGGCGGCAAAAAAGACGTCGGTCTCGAACGCATAGCCGCACATGTCGCACGACCAAGTATGCCGTACACAACGCTCGCTACGATATTCGGACCACTCCGGCGCCAACAGCCACTCACCACATTGCGGGCATTTGTTCTTGCTGTAGTCAGCCAACCGGGTGTCTGACACCTCTTTGTTGATACTCGGGGTCATGAAATCGTCCTCCCTGACCCGCCCCCTTGGATCACGGTAGACGCTACGCGGAGTGTGTGGCAGCGTCGTGACCGACCTGCGTCACGGTTGCGGACAAGACGAGGAATTCTGCTGAATCAAAGAAACCGGGAGCGGCCGTTTTGCACTGCGGCATCGGCATTACTGCAATCGATTTTAAGCTAATCGCGCGGATTGATTTTTTATGTTAGTTGCGGTGATTGATTGGCGGAGGTATCCGAATGGCGGAGGTAGCCGAATGGTAATGCGATCGCGGCGGGTCTGGCTGACTGCACGTTTTCTTGCTGCATGTGCGGTGGCGGGCGTTGGGCTTGCAACCCTTGGCGCCCCGATCGGTCGCGCCCAGAACCTCGCGGCCGTTCGCGCCTTGCCGGTCGCCAAATACGCGCCGCCGCTTGTGCTGGCGCAAAACGCTTTTAGTTCCTTCACCGTGCAGCAGACGCCGGAGATCCCCGTATCTCCGATCAATCCAGGCACCTTGCCTGGCTCGACGGCGGCGGTCGGCGGCAGCGCGACCGGAACCAATCCGATCACCGGTTTGCCGTGCAACGGCTCAGGTTCCATTGCGGTGAGTGGTGCCGGCGGCTTGCCCGCCACGGCAACGCCTCCGCCCGGCCTTTCGACGGAAACGCTCGATCAGATTCCGGTCGGCACGCCGCCGGTCACCAGCATTTACGGATCGCAGAACAATCTCGGTTCGTGCTGAACGCGAACTAGGCGCGCTGCTACCAGTCCCAGTCTGGATCGGTGACTGTGTAAGTCGTGGTGTACCCGGGCGCATAATTGTAGAGCGGAGCGCTCGGCGCCGCGTACACGGGAGCCGCCATATAACCATAAACGGGGGCGACGTAGGTTGGCGCCACGTAGGCCGGGGCCGTGTATCCATAACCGTACCCATAGCCGTAGCCGGGAGCCATGTAGACGGCTTGTGCTGACGCTGCGGCGGTGGAGAGCGTGAGGGCTGCTGCGGCCAAGATCAACGATCTGGTCATTCTTGCCTCCATTTTTGTCTTGCGAAGCCGCGCCGTGCGCAAACGGCAATCGGCTACCAAGCCTCAACGGCCAATGGCGCAAAAGGTTCGTCCGCGCTTTTGGCTGAATTCTTGGCCGAAGAGAGGCTTGGCTGAAGAGGTTGGCGAAACAGGCGAATGGGAGCGGTCAAGCCGAACGAATGTCGGTCATGAAAACTGCGGATGGACCACTGCGCGCGGCGCGGCGGCCTTGGTCCCGGCGGCGAATGCGCAGCATGTGGCGACGCAGCAGACTCGCTTAAGGATTGGCTCTTGCAAGCTGCCGCTTGGCCGAGGCAGCAAACGCGCTCCCTCGCAAACACCTTCCGGACCATGGAACCAAACGACCGGCTCGGCGTTTCCAAGGGCATTGGTGTAGGGTGAAGGGACCATGAGCGAAGTCATTCAGCTTGAACTCATTTTGGCCGCTCTGCTCGGCTGCCTATTTGGTGTTGCTGTTACCCTTATTGCCATGGAATTCTTCCGCCGGCACGAGACGGCGGAGATTGAGCGCGCCGGAATCTGGCGCGTGGGGCCGCGGGCCTACCGGCTGGGCCGCCTCGACAATGAGGGGGTGGAAGAACTGATGCGGCGGCGCAGGGAGGCTGAAAGCGCTGAACCTGTGGTCAAGATGCCGCCGCTGCGAAGCTCCGCCGGGTGATTTGGAACTCGGGCCAAGTGCCCACTGACAAGTACCCGCTTACAGGTGCCGCTCGCATCAGCATAAAATCCACGGCTTTGGTTGAAGCAGAGGAGGGCGGCCGAATCCGGCTGCCGCCACGCCGCTAAAGCGCAATGATTTGAGGATGAATCATCCTCACGCTTTAGCTCTTTGTTTGCGCATGATCCCTCGGGGCAAGCCCGAGGGCATGCTTTTCGGAAAACCGTTTCACACTTTTCCGGACCATGAACTAGAATTTGGCTGCTGTCGCGAGCGCACGCAGACCTTGGACGCGCTGGACCCACGCGGAACGTTCCAGCATCGCCGGAGGCGCGAAGCAAAATGGCGAATTGTCAAAAAACCATCGCCAGGGCCGTGATGGCGATAACGCCAAAGCACATCAACGCAATACTGACGGGATCGAGGGTACCCAGCTTGAACATGGCGGACTCCCACGCGCCTCACTCTTTGACTTTAAGAATTCTCGCCGAAGATGGCGCCACTGTGAACGTCCGATGGCCGCGCTGCGACAATTCACAGTAAGAAGAAGACTGTCATCGCGGACGCGGTCCCGGCAGACGGCACGGGCGTCTTCTTGATTGCGCCCTTCGCCCCGGGCGACGGCTCCGATCTTAACCAACGAGTCACGATTGCCGCGCGCCGGTAAAGAAACGTGGTATAGTTTGTTTGTTAGCGGCGGATGATCGAGAGTGATTGAGGCCCACTCTCACAGTCTGATTTCAGCTACCCACGAGCGCTCGCGCTGGCCGCTGCGGGCGCTCGACCAATTGGCAGCACCTCCTGCCGAAGCACCCTGCGGCGAACTCTCGAACCGTCCTGTAAGGGGCGAAAAAGGCCAATAGGGGGTGAAAAGGGTGGCAAAAAAGCGAAAAAATTCGTTCGTAGGCTGGAACCAATCCAAGATCTTTGCGTTCCCTCCTGAACCTCGGAGGGAGATCGCATGCAGGAAAATGAGGCCCAAAGGCTGCTCAGCTATGGGGTCGACTGGCGTGCGCTGTTGAGCTGGACGCTCATTATCGTGGTGTTTTCCCTGCTTTCGCTCGCAAGCGTTGTTCTGGTTCCCTAAAGGCGGCCGGCGCCGTTACCGCGCCGGAGAGTTGGCGTGAACGCCTTCGGGGCGGACAGTCCTTGTAGATACTCCTTGTCAGGTTGCGCGGTCGCCGGTTTTATTGGGTCAGCTGTGCCCCAAAGTGAACGGCTGACGGTTGTTCCGGGCCGTTCTGGCGTCCAAGGTTGTTGCGCCCAGGGTTTGTGCGTCCAAGGTTTGTGCGTCCAAGGTTTGTGCGCCCAAGGTTTGCGAGGCCGCTCGACGAGGGCGCCGGGAAAACCAAGAAGAGGTGAATTAGAAGCCGACGCCCAGCGCCGGAAGAAGGCGCTGCAGAATTGCGGCAACGCAGATCAGCACGACCAAGATCTTCAGAAGATTAGTCAGCCGCCGATCGCGAACGAATCTATCGATAGCCCAGAAGCAAATCGCGCCGACGACGCAGATGATCAGAATGTTTATCAGCACCAAAAGCATTGCAGCCTCCCCAGCGCCGCAAGCTTAGTTCATTTCGACATCGACAACAACTCTTGGGCAGCAACTCGTCGCAGACGAGGGTGGTGCGTCGGTGTGGATGCCCGCGTCGGGGGCCCCATCTCGCGATGCGCGATGGGGTGTCTCGTCAAGCGCGGGCATGATGATTCGATCGAATCTCATCCTGCTATAGCTGTTGCGACCGACGCGACCGCAAAAGAATTGTGCCGTGTTCAGACTGTGGCACCGCGGAGACCGGGAGCCGAGACGACTATTCGGCGTCATCCTTCACGGTGAGGCAGGTCTCGCGACCTTGGCCCGGGCGGCGAGTGTGGCGAGACGTCACCGGTCAGGCGTCAAGGGTGCGGAACGTTCACGGATGCGCAGTCGCCGTGCCGATCGAGGTGCATATCGCCATTTTTGAAGTTGTAGTTGTAGGCGAAATGGCAGCCGCCATCGTCGTAGTCGAAACTGAAATGATCGGCGTTCCACTGAGCATTGGCGCGCGGCGTATTCGCATGGGCTGGCGGAGGCGCAGGAGCCGCCGGAGGAGGCGAACCAGCCTGGGCAATTGCCAGGCTCGGGATGGCCGCGATCACGGCCGCGACGATGAACGGGCTGCGCATGTGACACTGCCTGCATTCGGTTGTGAGCGATTGCGTTTTGACGACAAACGCCTTCAACGGCTTGCCGGTTCCTCGCGGCGAGCGGTCGCGGCAATTGCGAGCGCCATGCAGGCCGGCGGACATTCTTTTGATTTCATTGGTGCGCCAGGGTGGACGAAGGTGGGCACTACGCGTTCGCCGTGCCCCTATGATGCGGCAGTCTGCCGAGCTTCCTATCGCTTGCACGCTTCCTATCGCTTGCAGCTAAAGGAGGGGAACTCCCGTCTTGCTGCTGCGAGGGCCGGTTTCACGACCCTGTCGTCCAGGACGCCACTGTCGTAGAACAACACCTTGACGATTCCGAAGCGGCCTAGCTTCAAGCTCGTTGAAGTTTGTGGGGGGAAGACTGACAGATCGACGCGAGGGTCGCCGTTGGGCTCATCGAGCGGGGCATAAACAAGGACGAATGAGACGTCTGCGTGGCATAGCTCGGCTGCGTTGTTATTATACGGCCTGTACACGAGACCATTTCCGACAGACAGCAGCCGAATATTTGGCGCGCGGGCAGTGACCTCGTTGGCAATCCAGTAATTGGCGAGGCCTGAGTGAACGGTCCGATGATCGTGTTGCATTAATACGATGGAAAGTCGATCGACGTCTTGCCGAAATGATTTCTCATAATCTGCAGCTGCAGCATAGTTCGAAGAACCGGAAAGCAGGATGTATGTTGCGGGGACCAGCATGACGAAGGGAGCCACCAGGCAGGCCCTTCGCATGCTCGACGGTATTCTGATCGCAGCCGCCGCCAGAGCGAACATGCTGATCGTCAGCGGAACCGTCAAATACCGATAGTGCCAGTCGCCTTGGTCGTCGACTATGACCAGAACAAACAAGAAAGATATAAGTCCCGAAGCAGCCACGAAGACTGCAAGCGCCGCCTGTGCATCCATCTTCCCCGCAAGCTTGTTCCCCGCAAGCTTGGATGCGATGAGCCGGGACGTGCCGTACGCGATCGCGAGCGCAATGATAACCACTCCAGCCAAAATCTGAGCTTTGTTCGTAACCGAGCCGATCTGATCAAGCTCCTTGTAAAAGCGGCCAAACCACCACGCCATCGATGTCGCATCTTCGAACGGGGGGTGATGGCCTGCCGCGACCAAACGGAAAAAGTGACTCGTATTAAGCGCGTAAAAAGCGACAAAGCCCAGCGATGCAGCCAAGCAGGTTTCCGCGCTTGCTAACACCTTGTCGAACCAAGTCTGCCTTACGATTAATCCGCACATGAAGAGCGGGATTATCACGATGAGAGCAAGATAACGATTGGCCATGACCAAGCCGGCGCACATAAGGATATAAAGTGCAGTCAGCAGGGTGCCGTATCTATTCCGGCGGGCATCGAGCAGGAAGATCGAAATGACGATGAGCACCGCCGGAATGCTGCCGCCGTGATTTCCGGGCGCCATGATCCAGGTGTCCCAGAACGGAAAAACGACGGCAATTCCCAGTAATAATGCGGACGCGAGTGAAACAAAGGCGAATCGCCTTTCCTTATCTGGATAAAGGACGGTCGCCAGCATCAGGAGAGAAGCCCAGATCGAAAGCGTCAAAATCGCATAATAATAATCCAGCCAGCGATCGTATCTGTCGCCTCCGGGAAGCAACGCGGCAATAAAGCTGAAAAGCAAATCTGGAAAGGTGCGGTTTCCGTCGACGCCAGACCAATATATCGGCCCGCCCCGGGCGAGGTCCAAGGCCCAACGGAAAGGCCACGCATTATCACCGGACGGCCGTCGTTGCGGGCCGAGGAGAACCTCGACCGCGACGAGAGCGCCGAGGCATAGAAGTAGCGCGACAAGGGGAAAATCCAGGCGAGCCCGAACGGAAGAAGGGCTTCCTTTATTATTCGCCGGTGCGAGGCCGGGATGCTCTTGCAGGCGAGGCGTGTAAGTCAATCAGGCTCCGTCAGGTCCGAGCTGCCGCTGTTTCCAGGGCAACTCCCTACCAGACGTTGGTCATCAAAAGATGAATTCGCTCGGGGGCGCTTCAGCGCCCCTGGGCACAGATAGGTCGCGGTTTGCAGTTCTTGGTATTAAAAACTCTCAGGGCGCCTTCCGGTTTTCAGCGAGACGAACCGAACGACGGCTTTCTGTTCCGTCGCGAAGACGCGTGGGGCCGATCTTCTTGAAATTTTACCGCACAGCATCTCAAAGCCTGGAGTATACAATACCGGAATGGCGAACTTATTCGGGATCGTTGATTGTCATGCGGGAAGGCCGCCCGGGTGATGCCTTGCGGGACTCGAACCCGTGTTTACTGGCGTCCACAGCATCCTGTCGCCACAGTTTTCGCTTCCTGCCGGTTTAGCTTGCGGCAGCAAGGTGGACGGCTGGCTGGCGTTCAATGACATCGGCGCGAGCGGCTATCATCCATCCTGGCGCACGCGACGCGCTCCGAACGCAGGCAAAGAGACGTGCAAGGAGGCGTGTATGGAAATCCACAAGGAGCGCATCGGCGACGCCTACGTGGTCTCCGCCACTGGCCGGCTCGACGGCATCTACAGCACGGCTTTCGCCAAGGAGGTCGGCGAACTGATCGCCGGCAGGAATCGGAAAATCCTGATCGACTTCGCCGAGATCGATTTCGTCACCAGCGCGGGAATTCGCGCGGTCCTGCTGCTCATGAAAAAGGCGCAAGCCGCAGGCGCCGTCTTTGCCCTGTGCGGAGTGAACGCGCAGGTGCGAGAGGTCCTCGTCTCCACCGGCTTGGCGCCGACGATCACCATTCATCCCGGACGCTCTGAAGCCCTTTGCCAATTGCTGGGCGTATCGCGCAAGAGTATCGCGGACGAGATCCGCGAGGAGCACGGGCGGCGAGAGCTCGACGAATAGAGGCGGTCGCATAGTCGCTCGCCGCGCTCGGCGGGCTTGATATGGAAGCGTTGCGCTCGGCAAAGGAGCGATCAGGCCGCCGCCCTTGATTGCACCGCTATGCGGTGTGTGTGCGACGATACTGAACCATCAAGACCAGCTTGCATCGGTCACATAACGTCGGCAGGAGGTGGAAGACTCGGCGTCAATGCTTGATGCAGATAGGCTCACTCATGGGAACGTAGGAGCACTGCCATCCAGGCCCAAAGCCCCAATTTGAATTCCACAAAAAATAAGGGCGGCCAACGACGAACGGATAGAGCAAGACAATCGCGAGTGCGGCGGCGATCGCAATAGCTATGACGTCGCCGGGGCTCGGAGGAAGCCAAGGCCACCACTTTGCAGCCTTGCGGGTGGGCTTCGCTGGCATACCGATGATGTAGTAATCGAGGGACACAGACGGCAAGGCCCTTCGAAAGCGTGCCGGTTTTTGCGAAAATGAAACCGGGCAGGGCACGCCGAACTTACAATCCGAAATGGCTTTCAGGATGCCCGGGCGAAGGCTCCACGAATTGCCCTCACGGCCTTCACCGGCTGTATCGCTAGATGAAACGGCGCGGGGCGGGCACTCGCTTGGCCCGCGAATCAGATAAATTGCCAACCACGAACACGACCTGGATGCTATGGACCTTGGCCCCGCACGGGTCGGCGGGGCTTTTTCTTTGCAGATAAATTCAATGGACGAGCGCGATCACTCTTTGACGCTCGATTGTACACGTTCGTCGCTGATGTCCTTTCGACACTGAGCATACCCGGGCGAGCCGGGGTGAAAGCCGTAGGATTGGCATCGAGCGTCATCGATTGTGCTTTCCTCCTTTGCTGCCGCCTCAAGCGCCGCCTTATCTTCCTTACTTTGGCGCTCGGATTGTTGCTGGTTGGCGCAGCCAGCAGCAAGCATGACCGCTGGAATTAACACGAGAGCGACTTGACGCAATGCCATTGAGGGATCCGCCCGCCCGCTACGCTATTCCGCAATATCTACTACGTCACCGCCCGCGGGGCCCAACCTGTCAGCGCGCTATTTGCGGGGAGTTACTGGTGGGTGGCTCCAACCGAAACGTAGGCGCGAACCGTGCCGTATTCGGTCTGCTCGCGGACATCTGTGGTGACGTAACCTCGCGCCCTCATGGCGTCATTGGCGCCTGTATGGTTGGCCGGATTGCTATTGAGTGCGCCCCAATTGACGCCGCCGCCTCCAGTGGCTTCGGCCCATCCTCCGATTTTCATGCAAAGATCGGCACCCGGCACGTAGCGGAAACCAGCGCCGTAAGCGCTGCAATTTTTCGCGTGACTCGCTGGATTGCCTTTGGCCTGTTGTTCAGCTCCCAACGCCGTACCGATGGCCAGCGGTACGGCCACGATCCCGAAGAGCAGAGTTTGCAAACTTTTCATGGCCGGAACCAATACGGTAGGCAGTTGTCCGCCTCGAGGCTTTACGATGCTATCGGATCGGCCGAGCGAATGCAAAAGAGCGGGTAAAGGCTCCGGCCACTTCGTGCCGGCGTGACCAAACGGCCCGCGTCTACATTTTGTCAATTGACCGCGCGGCGACCATTCGGACCGGCGAACAATCGTATGCGCCAGGTGAAGAGGACGGCACCCGTGGGCGCCGTCGTCCTTACCATTTCGCGGCTCAGGGCGCTTTAGTAGCAGGCGCGCACCCAGCGGTATCCATTCCACACGGTCCGCCAAGCGCACGGGCGGTAGGGGTAAGGACCGTAGTAACCGTACGGGGCTGCCAACGCGGTGCCGACTACGGCGCCGGCAACGACGCCGCCCACGAACGGGCCTGGTCCCCACCAGCCACCGCCCCAGCGCGCCTCGGCAGTTCCGGATGTTGCCAGCGCAGCCGTCGCAACGATCGCAATTGCGACGAGTGCAGACCCAATCTTCTTCATGACATGACCTCGACAGGATGTGTTGTCACCCCAAGACCTTAGTCGCCCGTCGTCGGGTAAGGTTCAACACTCGGCGGCGCTGATTTGATCGAAGCCGGATTCGAGTTCCCGGATCAAATCGAGCTCTTCCGGGTCAAGCTGGCGGCCGCAGGCGCAGGGAAGGAGAGGAGTGCCCCGTCACCTATTGCGCTTGAATGCCCCGACCAGGGCAGCGGGAAGCGGGCGAGGGGTCATCACCTCGGGACTGCCAGTCACCGATCCTCCCAGTCCCGCCAATGTGTCGGCCGCATCTCGATCCACTCTTTTGTCTTAGCGTTGAGCCAACCGCTAAAAGTGCGCCGGCATGGAAACGCCAGCGCGTGCACTAACTCGTCGGGATCGATGACGGCGATTTCAATGTCACGCTCCCATGGAGCGCGAATGATCGGTTGCCAGTCAATGCCGAAAATTGACACGCTGCTTTGTAGTGTCGGCTTTGGAAGGAGTGGTTGCACGGTGGACAAGTCCCGTCACTTATCGAGCTTCACGGGCGTGTTAGGCGACGCGACTTACTTCTTCACCGAGATCTATGACATGGCCCGTCTCGCGTTGGCCGGCGGTTTCGCTGATCCGATATTCATCTACAATTGCGCGGTCTATGGCTTCGATCAGATTCTGTAAGTAGATAAACTGCTCGCGCATCGGTTCGGTGCGACCCCTTTGAAAGGATTCCGCGAGTGCGTTGGCCGTTTCTCGCCGCACATCGACGGCGCGCATTCGCGCGCCAACCAATCGTGAAAGGTATTCGTTCACCTCGGCCATGTTTTCCTCCGCGGGTCCCTTTTTCACGCTGGAAAAAAACTAGGTGATTCTGGCGATAGGCGCCTAGCGGTTGAAACTACCTTTTCCACAGCTAAAGGAACCGGGTGGCCGCGAGCCGCGGCAGCCGGCGCGACCCGTCGGCCCGTTTAGCCTTGGCAGCCTTCACCTGTTTGCCGGTGCTTTGGGGGCTGGCGCCTGAATGACTTCGTAGTCGATCTTTTGCGATCAAGCATCTGGCAGTTCATGCGTGGGAAAGTTTGGTAGTCGCGACAGAAGCGGCGGCGGCAGTTGCTCCATTGGGTGCATCTTCACGACATGCACGCGGCCGGCATTCTTAAATTGCTAATCCGAGACTAGCGTTCGATGCCGCCGTCGGTCTTGCCGGCGAAGATGATCGTTTCCATGGACAAGGCCCCTTATGTCACTGCCGCATATCGAACATTTATTGAGCAGGGATTTCGCAGCACGGGCTAAGCGCTTGATTTCACTGGCGCGCCCTACGGGAATCGAACCCGTGTTTCCGCCGTGAAAGGGCGGCGTCCTAGACCGCTAGACGAAGGGCGCGCGGCCGCGCTCGGGGGCGCGGCGATAATGGCGCGGGACATATAGAGGCGTTCGCCGCTTCGGGCAAGAAAGCCGCGGTGCGGCAAACCCCGGCCGAGACGACCGCCGACCGAACCTGCCGCCAGCCGAACCCACCTCCGGCCGAACCTGGCCGAAACCGCCAGCCTACCAGTGTCCGGTATTGGGCATCGACGTCCAGGGCTCCTTGGGCGGCAGCGGCGAGCCCTTCTGCAGGAGTTCGATGGAGTGCTTGTCGGGTGAGCGCACAAACGCCATGGAGCCGTCGCGCGGCGGCCGGTTGATGGTGATGCCGGCCTTCATCAGCCGCTCGCACAGCGCATAGATGTCGTCGACCTCGTAGGCGAGGTGGCCGAAGTAGCGCGCCTCGCCGTAATCCTCACTGTTCCAATTATAGGTGAGCTCGACCAGCGGCGCCTGGCGCGTCGCCGGTCCCTGGGCCACCAGTTCGCTGTCGGCAGGAGCGGCCAGGAACACCAGCGTATACTTATTCTTGTCGTCCTCCCGGCGGCGCACCTCGGTCAGGCCGAGGCCGTTGCAATAAAAGTCGAGCGCGGCGTCGAGATTGCGCACGCGCAACATGGTGTGCAGATATCGCATGATGACTCCTTCGCTGCTTGCCGGCCTGCCTGCCGGGTTGCTCACCGGCTCTGGGCCGAAGTCTAAGGCTGACGTCTGGGCTGAAGACTAAAGTGTTGGGGCTCTGTTGGATTGGGCATTCTTGGATTGCAAAGCATGATCGCTCCGGACCTTGATACCGCAATCGCGCGCCTTACGGAGATGATACACGAGGCCCGCAGCATCGTGCCATTCACCGGCGCCGGCATCTCGACCGAATGCGGGATTCCGGATTTTCGCTCCCCGGGCGGGTTATGGACCAAGCACCGGCCGATCCCGTTCGACGAATTCCTCGCCAGCCAGGAGGCGCGCAACGAATCCTGGCGACGGCGTTTTGCCATGAGCGAACAATTTGGCGACGCGCGGCCGGGCCGCGGCCACCGCGCACTCGCCAGCCTCTACCGTGCCGGCAAGGTGCCCGG
>JASHVN010000603.1 GCA_030044555.1 Xanthobacteraceae bacterium
CTCTTCCTCGGGGCTTTGCTTGCCTCGGTCGTCGCCCTGTGCGGTGGATTCGGCGTCTTCGCCGCTTTTCGCGTTAATCACGAGCCGCTGAGCCGGCTGCCTGCCGATACGGTGGCGTTGCAGCTCGTCGCCAGCGAGACGGCAGGACCGCCGCCGGCTTGGCACGCCCCTGTCCGCCCCCGCTTCGAGGTCCGCGAGAGCCTGAGCGATGTGCAGATTGACGGTGTCATGAGGCCACTACCGATCTCTCGCGTTACAATTCAGCCGTCCAGTCTCCGCACCGTGAACACCGTCGGGCCCGCAGCGGCGATTGACGCCGCGCAAGAGAGCGTGCCGCCACGACTTGGATCACCAGTACTTGGATCGCCAGTACTTGGATCGCCAGTACTTGCATCACCAGTTAAGTCCACCCTTGAGTCTCCCCCACTGGGGCAGTCCGCAGCAGCGGCTTTGTCTGCACCGGCGCCACCCGCGACAGCGGTCGCCAACGTCAGTCAGCAGCCGGCGCCGGCGGTGCAGGTCGCCACTGACGCGGCGCCGGCAGCATTGCCCGCGCCGACCACGACTGCTCCCGTGCAACAGGCGCTGGTCGCGGAAACCCAGCCCGTGCAATCTCCGCCCGATGCAAAGCCGGTCGCACTCGACAAGGCCGACGCGCCGATAATCGCCCCCATGCCGGTTGTCGCCGCTGTCGAGACGTCCTCGGATCCCACTTCGCCGGCATCGCAACCGGCAGACATCGCCGGCACACCGCCCCACGCTGCCGTCCCCGAACCGAAAGCCCGCCCGACATTCACTGACAACGCGGTTCGACAGGCGTTACAGAAAAAGGCCCGCCAGGCGCTCCTGCGGCGTCGCCTCGCCGCCCGCAGGCGAATGGCTGCGAATGCGGCCGCCGGCAATGGCGCTCAATCCGGCTACTCAAATTCGACTTTCCGCAATCCATTTTTCCAATCCGCACCCGGCGCATTCCAGCGCCAGCCGGCAACAAACCGCAGCACCGCCCGCAAGAACGCCAATACCGCCGACAACAGCACCGCCAGCACCTGGCCGACTTCGCAATGAGCGCGGCCTCGATTTTCTGGCAGAAGCGGCCGGGACTTTCTTGACCTTGATCCAATTCGATTGAATTGGATCAAGGTCTAGATTTTCCTTTGCGCATGATCCCTCGGGTCAAGCCCGAGGGCATGCTTATCCGAAAACCCATCTCCACTTTTCGGGATCATGCTCTAAATATTTTCGGGATCATGCTTTAGATTTTTCCTTTGAGCATGATCTTGTCCGAAAACCGGTTTCCACTTTTCGGGATCATGCTCTAAAAGCGGTCTGCAGCCCGCCGAACCGGGATATCGCGTGTGGTTCCTCTCTCGGTCCTCGATCTGTCGCCCGTCACCACCGCAATTCCGGGATCGGCGGCGTTACACAACTCGATCGATCTGGCGCGGCTTGCCGATCAGCTCGGCTACAAGCGCTACTGGGTCGCCGAGCACCATAATCTCGCGAACATCGCCAGTTCGGCACCGGAGATCATGATTGGCCAGATTGCGGCTGCGACCTCGCAGATCCGCGTCGGCTCCGGCGGGGTGATGCTGCCCAACCATGCTCCGCTCATGGTTGCCGAACGCTTTAAGGTGCTGGAGGCGCTCTTCCCGGGACGCATCGATCTCGGTTTGGGCCGCGCACCGGGGACCGATCCGGTAACCTCGTATGCGCTGCGGGCGCGCCAGGACCCGCGCGAGGGCGACGATTTTCTTGAACGTTTCAACGAATTGTTGCTGCTCGAACGCGGCGGCTACCCGCAGGGCCATCCATTTCGCAACGTCCGCGCCGTGCCGGCCGACGTGCCGCTGCCGCCGATCTGGCTCCTTGGTTCAAGCGGCTACAGCGCCGAGCTTGCCGCCGCCGTCGGCATGGGGTTCGCCTTCGCCCATCATTTCGCCGATCACGACGCCGCGAGCGCGATGCTGAGCTACCGGCAGCATTTCAAGCCTTCGGCCGCACTGGCAGAGCCGTATGCGATTCTGGGCGTCGCGGCGATCGCGGCCGACAGCGACGCGGAGGCCGAGCGCATCGCTTTGAGCGCGGATCTGCACTTCGCCCGCCGCGCCAAGGGCGAATACGCCCCGCTCGCCTCCCCCGAAGAGGCCGCCGCCTACCCTTACGCCCCCGTCGACCGCGAGCGCATCGCACGCCATCGCGCCCGTCTGATCGTGGGAAAAATCGACACAGTCAAAAGTCGCTTGCTGACACTCGTCGAATCCACGCGCGCGGATGAACTAATAGTCACCACAATGGTTTATGATCACGGGGCGCGGCGGCATTCGTATGAGCTGCTGGCGCAGGCGTTCCGGCCGACGGCGCGGGGATGAACCGACCCCTGTGCCGTAACGAAATGAAGGGTCGCAAACGCAAAAGGCTCGCAGGCGCACGAAGGATGAAATGACAAGGGCGTCATAAGCGCGTTTTGGATTGCCCTTAATCTGAAATAGTGGAACATAGGCAACAGCCGGCTGATGGTGGGAGATTGATGTGTCTCTTAGATATTCATTGCCCGACGTCTTCATTCACTTCCCTAAAGATCAAAATTTGAAGACATCGCCCGCGCGGCGCGACCCGGTCCGCCATCGGCCTCTGAGATGCTTTTTTCTTGGCAGTGTTGGCGTGCTCGCTCTTGGCGTAATCACTCTTGGCATGGCGCTGACAGCCGCTTCCTCGCCGGCGGCGGCAAAGTATCTCGGCAAGCACAGGTCGGGACGCAAGGACGCGCACGCGAGCAGACTTCCGTTCGGCGATATTCCCAAGGGGCCGCTCGAGATCTTCATATCCATCAATCAGCAAAGACTGCATTTCTACAGCGACGGGGTGCATGTCGCCGACGCGCCGGTCGCCACAGGCGTCCCCGGCCATCTCACGCCGATGGGCGTGTTCAGCGTCATCCAGCGCGACCGCTACCATCATTCCAACATCTACGATAACGCGCCGATGCCCTACATGGAGCGCATCACATGGTCGGGCGTTGCGCTGCACGAGGGCGAGGGAGTTGGCCACCCCGCGTCGCACGGCTGCATCCGCATGCCGCACGATTTCGCGGCACGGCTGTGGATGCTGCCAACGATGGGCATGCGCGTGATCATCGCCCGGCCCGAATTGCGGCCGCTCGATTTCACCGATCCGCACCTGTTCGTGCACAAGGACGCTTCCACGGCAGCGCTGCCGGTTACGCAGACGGCGCAAAGCGCGCCGCCCGGCGTCAAGTCCGATGTCATCCAACCGGCAGCGACCGTCGCTGCGCCGCAGCCCGCCGCCGCTGCGCCGGCAGCCGCCGCAAGCGCGCCCGCTTCGCCCCCGGCAGCTCCGCAAGACGCGGCATCGGCCGCTCCCAGCGCACCCGCTGCTTCCGCACCGCCTCAGGCGGATGCCGCGCCTGGAAGCGCGGGCACAACAATTGCGGCCCCCGCACCAGCCGAACCGGCTGCAGCAGCGAATACATCCCCGGCCGCAGCCGCAGCCGCGCCGGCGAGCCCGCCGACATCAACGCAGCCGGCATCGACTCAGCCGACATCGACTCAGCCGGCCGCAGCGTCTGGACCGCCGCCGGGCGTTCCCGCCGAAGCAGCGGGCCTAGGGACAACGTCCGGTGATATCGCCGCACCAATCAGCCTTGACGACGTGCCGCTGCCGCCGGCGAAGCCCGCGCAACTCGGAGTAACGAGCGGCGGCCCCATCGCGATCTTCATCAGCCGCAAGACAAGCAAGATCTATGTGCGGCAGAATTTCACGCCGCTCTTCGATGCGCCGGTGAAGATCGACAATCCGAGCCAGCCGCTGGGAACGCATGTGTTTACGGCAATGGATTATCTTGCCGACCATTCGGCCTTCCACTGGACTGTCGTGACGCTTCCCGCCACCGCGCCGAAGGCGGAGCACTGGAAATACGTCAGGGACGCCTGGGGAAGAAGAAAGCGCGTGCGCGTCGCGGAACCGCAGCAGGAAGCTGCGACGCCGCAGGATACCCCGGAGGAGGCGCTCGCCCGCATCCAAATCCCGCAGGACATTATCGATCAGATCTCGCAACTGATCGTTCCCGGTTCCTCGCTCGTCGTCTCCGACCAGGGCCTCGGCCCGGAGACCGGAGAGGGTACGGATTTCATCGTCGTTACGCGCTAAATCGACAGAGCGGCATTGGCCGGGCGATAGGCGGCGCGCGGGGCCCCGTCAATCGCTGGCACATCTGCAACCCCGATCCGTCTCAGGCGGCGTTCAACTGGCCATGCCGGCAGTGTATGGTAGCGCGCGACCGCTTGGCGCGCGTGCCGTTGCACCCGGCGTCATTTCCGTTCAGTCGAAGGAGAATCATCTTGGGTAAGCATTTCACTCTCACCGCTTCCGACAGCTTCAAGCTTGGCGCATATCGCGCCGATCCGAGCGGGACAGCCAAGGGCGGCATTGTCGTCATTCAGGAAATCTTCGGCGTCAATCATCACATCCGCGCCGTGTGCGATCGCCTCGCCGGTGAAGGCTACGCGGCGCTGGCGCCCGCGGTGTTCGATCGCCAGCAGCCGAATTTCGAGTGCGGCTATACGCC
>JASHVN010000604.1 GCA_030044555.1 Xanthobacteraceae bacterium
GGCTGCGTCGAAGGCGCGGTGGTGACCGAGGCGCTCGACGTGATCGAGAGCGGCCAGCCGAAAATGCTCGAATTCGGCGTCGCCGACGAGACCGCCTGGAAGGTCGGTTTGTCCTGCGGCGGCACCATCCGCGTGTTCGTGGAGAAGGTCGACTAGATGAAGCTTCAACTTCTCGCGTCGCTGAACGTCGAGCGCGCTACGCGGCGCGCCGCGATCGTCGTCACCTATGTCGAGTCCGGCGAGGAGCGCCTGGTGAAGGCAGCCGATATCGGCAAGGATCCGCTGCGCGCGGTCCTCGCCGAGCGCCTGCGTACCGGCAAAAGCGGCATGGAAGACACCGCAGAAGGCCGTGTCTTTCTGACCGTCTACGTGCCGGCGCCGCAGCTTGTGATCACCGGCGCGGTGCACATCAGCCAGGCGCTGGCGCCGATAGGGAAGCTCCTCGGCTATGACGTGACCATCGTCGATCCGCGCACGGCGTTTGCCACGCCGGAGCGCTTTCCCGACGTGAAAGTGATCGCCGAGTGGCCGGACAAGGCGCTGCCGCCGCTGAACGTCGACCGCTACACGGCGTTTGTTGCGCTCACCCACGATCCGAAGATCGACGATCCAGCGCTGATCCACGCGCTGTCGCGCGATTGCTTCTATATCGGCGCCCTTGGTTCGCGGAAAACCCACGGCCGCCGCCTTGAGCGGCTCAAATCGCAGACCAACGCCGATTTGTCGCGGATCCATGCGCCGATCGGACTCGATATCGGCGCGGTGTCGCCGGCGGAGATCGCTGTCGCCATCATGGCGCAGATCACCGAGCGCCTGCATGAGGAAGCCGACGCGGAGCCGGCCGTCGCCGAGGTTGCGTCATGAAATTTGGTGCGGTCGCGCCTGCCGAAGCGCTCGGCGCCACCGCGGTGCATTCGATCCGCCAAGGTAGTCTCGTCCTCAAGAAGGGCACCCTGATCGGCGCCGCCGAAGTGGCGGCGCTGGAAGCGGCCGGCATCAGGGACATCGTGGTCGCCCGCCTTGAACCGGGCGACGTCTCCGAAGACGTCGCGGCAGCGGAGATTGCCAGGAAAGTCACGGGCGAAGGCGTGCACGTCGATCGTGCCTTTACGGGCCGCGCCAATCTGTTCGCACAGAGCGCAGGCGTGCTGGTGGTCGATCGGGGTGCCGTCGATCAGTTGAACCGTATCGACGAGGCGATCACGTTCGCGACGTTGCCGGCCTATAAGCCGGTTGTCGCCGGCGAGATGATCGCGACGGTGAAGATCATTCCCTTCGCGGTCAGCGAACAGGCGTGCCATGCGGCGCTTGCCGGCGTGCAAGGGCCGCTCATTCGCGTTGCACCCTATCGCATCCGCAAGGTCGGCGTGGTGTCCACCATCCTGCCCGGGCTTTCGCCGAAGGTCATCGAGAAGACGCTGAGAGTCACCACCGAACGCCTGGCGCCGGCCGGCGCCGCCATCATCGCCGAGCGGCGCGTGCCGCATGAGCGCACAGCGCTCGCCCGCGCCATGGACGAAGTGCTCAAAGCGGGCGCCGAGCTCGCCATCGTGTTCGGCGCCTCCGCGATTGCCGACCGCCGCGATGTCATCCCATCGGCGCTGGAGGCGATCGGCGGCCGCGTCGACCATTTCGGCATGCCGGTCGATCCCGGCAATCTGCTGATGATCGGCGATGCCGACGGCCGTCCGGTGCTCGGCGCGCCCGGCTGCGCCCGCAGCCCGAAGGAAAACGGCTTCGACTGGGTGCTGATGCGGCTCCTCGCCGGGCTGCCGGTAGAGCGCGAGGACATTACCGCTCTCGGCGTCGGCGGCTTGCTGATGGAGATCGTGACGCGCCCGCAACCGCGCGACGAGCCGGCCAAGACGGGCCGCAATATTGCGGCTCTGGTGCTCGCCGCCGGCCGCTCCAGCCGCATGGGCGGTCCTAACAAGCTTCTGGAAAAGATCGGCGGCAGCCCGCTCGTCCGCATCGTCGTCGAGGCGGCGCTCGCCTCGCGGGCGCGGCCGGTCCTGGTGGTGACCGGCCATCAGCGCGAGCGCGTGGAAGCGGCGCTTGCCGGGCTGCCGGTGACATTCGTGCATAATCCGCACTTCGCCGAAGGCCTCGGCACCTCGCTCAAAGCCGGCATCGCCGCCTTGCCCGCGCAGGCCGACGGCGCCGTAGTCTGTCTCGGCGACATGCCGCAGGTCGACGGGGCGCTGATCGATCGGCTGCTTGGCGCGTTTGATCCGGACAAGGGCGCGTTGGTCGTCATCCCGACGATCCAGGGCGTGCGCGGCAATCCGGTGGTGTGGTCGCGCCGCTTCTTCCCGGATCTCATGGCGGTGGAAGGCGATGTCGGCGCCCGTCACCTGATCGGGCGCTATGCCGAGGCCGTCGCCGAAGTGCCGCTCTCCGGCAAGGCTGCGCTCACCGATGTGGATACCCCGGAAGCGCTTGAGGCGGTGAAGGCAGAGCTGGAAAAAGCTTGAATGCGGCTCGCCGCTAAAGCGCGATGATTTGAGGATGAATCATCATCGCGCTTTAGCTCTTTGTTTGCGCATGATCTTTTCGGGAAACCGCTCCACGCTTTTCCGGATCATGCTCTGGTGGAGCGGGTTTTGACACTCGCTGCCCGGGCCGCGAACGTGTGAAGCGAATGTCAAATCCAAAAGCACCACCAGCGAAGACATTCACCAAGTGGCAACCCTTCCCCGTTAGCGTGACAGCGTTCCTCGGGGGAGGGGCTTTCATGCAGAGTTGGAAACGGAATTGCGCGCTCATCGTGAGCGCGGTTTGCTTTCTGGCGGCCGGCATCGGCGCGGCCGCAGCCGCTGGAGCCTTCGCAGTGGGCGCCTGCGGCGCCTATGGCTACGGCTACGATTACCGCAATGTCGCGGACGCGCGCGTCGCGGCGTTCAAGAAATGCGCCGGCGGCGAATGCCGGATCGTCGGTGTCATGCGCCGCAGCTGCGCCGCCATGGCGATCGATGCCAAAAATCCGTGCGGGCCTTACGGATGGGCGATCGAGTCGCATCTTGGCAAGGCCGAGAACGCCTCCATGCGGCGTTGCTATCAATACGGCGGACACGCCTGCGTGCTGCGGGCTTGGGCCTGCGACGAGAAGGGCTGATCGGCTCTTGCCCCACGGCTCCTGACGCGAGTTCAGTGCCGGCCGCCGCACCTGGTCTGGTGGGTGCACGCAACCACCAGCGGCACTCCCCAATGCCACCCGCAAACAACTTTAAGGTGCGCTCCGCGGCCAGTTGCGCGAAAAATGCGACATGAAGTTGTAGGCTCCGGTCTCGCAGCGAAGCCGGTACCATGCGGCGACATGCGGCAACATGCGGCGGCACCGGCATGGAACCGCATTGATCACGCGGTATAATGCCGCGTATATCTCTACCTAGGGGAGTGATGCCGACAGGACTGGGAAAACTCGCGCTTTAGCTGTGTTCTCCGCTGCCAGTGGTCATATTCGCCGGCGGTTGACGTTTCCGAGCGAAGCGAACGCGAGCCGAGGCCTTTCGTTATCCCATCGCTATGGGAGGGAGGCCCATGCGCGCGCGGAGAACTGCCGATGCAACGTAAAGCCGACGATCGCAATATCCCGATCGATCTCTTGCGCACTGCTGTCGCTATCGCCGAGACTGGGTCCTACACCAAGGCGGCGCGCGAACTCGGCTTGAGCCAGCCGGCCGTCAGTTTGCAGGTCAAGCGCTTACAGAAGCTCTTTGTCGGCGAGATCTTCGACGTCTCCAGCGGCCGCCCGCAACTGACCGCCTACGGCGAAGCGATCATCGACAGCGGCCGGCGCATCCTCGGCATCAACGATGATCTTCTCTCGCTCGCCAACGTCAAGCCGCACGGGGCTAACCAGATTATCGTCGGCCTGCACAACAGCATCGCCTCGCAGCTGCACTTCCGGCTGTTCAAAAGCCTCACCTTCGACCGCGGCCGCGAAATCGTTTTCCGCAATTTAAGTTCTTATTCGCTGCTGAGGGGATTGGAGGGCGGCTACATCGATATCGCGCTCTTGATCGATCCGGTCAGGTCGCCGCCCGTGGCCGTCCTGGAATGGTGGGAGCCCCTGCATTGGGTCAAGGGGCCCGGATTTGCCATCGATCTGTCCAAGCCGCTGGCGTTAGTGAGCTTTCCGGGCGGACTTTCGGATCGGATGGCGATCGGTGCGCTCAAGCGTATCGGCCTGCGCTATCGAACCGCTTTTGTCAGCACACAGATCAATTCGCGGCTTGCGGCGGTGAGGGCAGGGATGGGGATGATGGTGTTGGCGGAGCGCGCGATCACTGACGAGGTCGTCATCGCCAACGAGGTGGACTTGCCGGAACTGCCGCGCGTGCGGTGCGGCATCTATTTGCGCCATGAGCTCGAGCGCTCGCAGGTCGAGTGGGTCATCGACGCGCTGGAAGCGGAGCTGCGGCCGCGCGAGCAGCACGAGCTGATCACGGCGCAACCGCGCAAGCTCGCGGTGGTGAAATCGCGATAAGGCGAGCTTATTGTCGGAGCATGACCTTTTCCGAAAACCGGTATTCACCCCGGATCGGGTCCGGGTCAGGCTTTTTTGGGATCATGCTCAAAAGCGGCGCATCAGGGCGACCGCCGCCCGTTTAATAAAAACGATTAACCTTTTGCCCTTAAGTTTCCCGGCTAAGTTTGTTCGGGGACGCGTTTCATCATTCGGTTGTCTATTGGCATTGGGGCCTTGCCATGGCCGTTCAACAGGCGCACGCCGCCGTCAGTCAGACCGCACCGCGCAAGTCAGCGAACCCGCTATGCTTCCTGATGGACGAGGATTTCTCCATCCGGCAGGAGCTTGCCAGGGAATTGCGCCGTCGCGACGTCGACGTGATCGAGTTCTCCAGCAGCGATCGCTTCAAGGAGACGATTGCCCGGCAGAGCCCCGATATTGTCTTCCTCGACCTGAACCGGATAACGCCGCACAAATGCGTGCGGGCGCTGCTCGTGCTGAAGGAATGCAGCTATGCGGGCGCGGTCCAGCTGTTCGGTCAGGGCGATGTTCGCGTGCTGGAAAGCTTCAACACAATAGGTACCGACTGCGCTCTGGCGATGCTGCCGCCACTGGTGAAGCCGATCGGATTCGCGACCGTTCACCGGATCATTCAGGAGCGCAAGCTCGTCGCCGCGCCGGCTCCGGCTCCGGCGGCCACCCTCTCGCTTGAGTCCGCACTCGAGCGAAATATGGTCAAGTTCCTTTATCAGCCGAAGCTTGACCTCAAAACCAGGGTCATAACGGGCGCTGAGCTCCTGGTCCGGATTGCTCATCCCGAGCGCGGCCTGCTGACGCCGGACCAGTTTCTGACGGGCAATAACGAGGACAGCCTTGTCGATCTCTCGCGCCTGGCGCTGATCGACGCCGTCAAATCGAGCGCACATTTTCTCCAATTGGGTATCGCGCTGCGGCCTTCGATCAATATCGGCATGAGAGCCCTTTTGCGGCTGCCGATCGCGGACCTTGTGTTGATGCACCGCCCCGAGCAGGTCGATTGGCCAGGCCTGACATTGGAGGTGCCGGCGCAACAACTGGCCAACATGATCGAAGCGCTCAAGACGCGCTTGCCCCGTCTGCAACAATCCGGAGTATCGATCGCAATCGATAATTTTGGCCTGCGCGCCTTCGACCTGAGCCTGCTCAACGAGCTGCCGTTGGCGGAGATAAAAATCGATCGTGCGCTGGTCGAAGGCTGCGCCAGCAATCCGGGCAACGCCAATATGTGCAAGACCATCGTCCAGATGGCGCACAATTTCGGCGCCAAGGCCGCGGCCGTCGGCATATCGACCGCCGCGGATCTGCAACAGCTCGCGGAATTTGGCTGCGACTTCGGCCAGGGATTTCTGTTGGGCAAGCCGCTCGTGCGCCAACAGATGGACGCTCTCATTTTAAGCGTCAAAGGTCAGGCAACCTAGCCGGACTTGCGCTGCGTCGGCGCTGCCTGCGTCGGAACCATGCTCTAAAGTTCAGCCGTCACTTGTTGACGCTGGCCTCGAAGGCTTCCAGCACCGGCTTCCATTGCGTCTGTTGCGCGTTGACGAAGGCGTTGACCTCCGGCGGCGTCATGGCGTCCACATAGGCGCCGCGCGCGGCGAGCTGTTTGGCGAGATCAGGCTCGGCGAGCACTGTCTTGAGCGCTTCGTTGACTTTCGCAATAGCCGCTGCGGGCGTGCCGAGCGGCGCCACGATGCCCTGCCAGCCGCCGGCGGCGAAGCCCGGATACGATTCCGCCACGGTCGGCAGGTTGGGAAACTCGGCCAGACGATGCCGCGAGCCAACGGCGAGCGGAATGAGCGTGTGCGCCTGGATGGCGCCGGCGAGGCCCGAATAGCCTTCGATGATCATCGGCACCCGGCCGCCAATCACGTCGGTCAGCGCCGCCGCGGGGCCGCCCGTATAGGGCACGACCTGCAGCGTGATGCCGGCCCGGCTCTGCAAAAGGAGCCCGGTGAGGTGGGTAATGCGCCCGATCCCCGTTGTGGCAAAGCCGATGCGGCCGGGCTCCGCCTTGGCGCGCGCAATCAGCTCCGGCAACGTCTTGATGCCGGACTTGGCGCTGGCGCAAATGAACATCGGCTGATCGAGCAGCGATGCCACGGGGAGAAAATCGCGCGGCAAGATCAGCGGCAGGTTTGGCGCCTTGCCGGGCAGCGCGATGAAGAGAGAGATCGCCGGAGCGAACAGCGTATAGCCGTCGGGGACTGCCTCGGAGGCCGCATGGGCCGCAATGGCGCCGCTGGCGCCGGGCTGATCGACCGGCACGATCTGCTGGCCCAAAACTTTGCCGAGCCGGTCCATCACCATCCGGAAGGTCACGTCCACGGCGCTGCCCGGGGCGGAATCGGAAATCATTCTGATCGGCTTGTTCGGAAAATCGTCCGCTTGCACGGACGAGTCCGCCGCCGCCACCTGCGCAGCCAGGGCCAGCGCGACATAGACCGCCGCTTTGGTTGCACTGATCCGGAATGGCATTTTCATAGGAACCTCCCATTCGCACTCCTCCGGGCGCCGCGCATGGCGGCGTCCGGGGGGCTCATTTATTTGTTCCCCCGACCTTGATCCAATTCGATTGAATTGGATCAAGGTCTAGATTTTTGCTTTGAGCATGATCCCTCGGGTCAAGCCCGAGGGCATGCTTATCTGAAAACCGGTTTCCACTTTTCGGGATCATGCTCTAGCGGGCTCGGCTTACGCCGCGCTGCGCGCCGCCAACGCCATCCCGATCAGCGCCACCCCGCCGAACAGCAGATTGATGCCGACGAGCAGGCCGAGCGCCCACAGCGCCGTCCCCGGCAGACCGGCGATGATGATGCCGGCGAGGATGAGGTCGATGATGCCGCTCACCAGCATCCAGCCCCAGCGTCCGCTGAGCTGGTTGCGATGCTCGATGGCGTACATGATGGAGGCGATGCCTTCGACGATGAAGAAGGCGGTGAGCAACAGCGTCAGCGACACCGAACCGCTGATCGGCCACAGCAGCAGCACAATACCGGCGGCGATGCCGATAATGGCGGAGAGCAGCGACCACCAGAAGCCCGGCGCGTGCCGCATCCAGAATGTGGTGATCAGCCCGACGATGCCGGAGATCAAGAACAGCCAGCCGATGAAGAGGGTGAAGGTGATCGTTGCCAATACGGGCACCAGAATTGCCGCCGCGCCGAGAATGACGAGGATGATGCCTTCGGCGAGGAACAGGCCCCAGTGCTTGTGGATCGCGCTTTCGACCGCGCGTTCGATGCCGGCGGCATCGGTCGGTTGATTCACGCTCATTGTGCAGTCTCCCGGATTTGGGCCACCGACACCGTCTGGTGCGGCGCGCCGCATTGCGCGTTGCGAAAAGACCGAACGAAGGGAAGTCTGGCACAAAGCCGGCCTTGCATAAATGGCCAGCGGCCACCATTTGGCGGGGAACGGTGTTGAGCTCCACTCCAAGGCTCCGCCGTGGCGGCCACGATCACGAAGGGTGACGCCGGATGTACGCGCACCACTCTGGCGTGGCCGTTGGCATTTTGCCGCCAGCATTAAGCCGTCAGTATTCCGCCGTCAGCATTTGCGTGCAGATCTAGCGGTTCTTCAATCGCTCGATCAGCGCCATGGCCCCGGCGGGGGCGCGGATTTTGCCCTCGTGGATGACGTAAGCAAAGACATCCCGCGGGGCGGCCGCCGGCTTGGCTGAAGCATCGACGCGGGGCAGGTCGTCCGGCGCGCGGCCACCAGCCCAGGCCTGCAGACGTTGCGCCCAGGCGCTAATCTCCTTCGCCGGATAAGCGGTCGGGATCTCATCCTCGCCGCGCTGCAGACGCGCATAGACGAAATCCGCGGTCAGGTCGGCAATGTTCGGATAT
>JASHVN010000605.1 GCA_030044555.1 Xanthobacteraceae bacterium
CTGGTGAGCGGCCGCGTGCAGGCCGCAGTCGACGCCCTGCCGGCCTCGCTGCCGCACATCAGGGCCAAAGAAATTCGCCCGCTGGCAATTCTGTCGCGCCAGCGCGACGCGGCGCTCCCGGACCTTCCCACTGCCGCCGAAACGATTGCCGGATTTGACGTCACGCCGTGGACCGGCGTCGGTGTGCCGCGCGGCACGCCGAGCGCGATCATCGAGCGGCTCAACCGCGAGATCAACGCGGGCCTCGCAGATCCCGGCATCAAAGCCCAGCTGGCCCAGATTGGCGGCGTGCCAATCGTCTACACGCCCGACGAGACGCGGGCGATGATTGCGCGTGACACTGCAAAGTGGGCGAAGGTGGTCAAAGAGGCAGGCATCGAGCCGCAGTGATGCGGCGGACTAAAGCGATGCGCGCCGCTCGTTTGGCTGCCGCTCGCGGTTGCGCGCTTTACGCCCGAAGAACAGCGCCTGACTTACCACCGCCGACACCACGGCGAGTTGGAACGGCTTGGCGATCAGGAAGGCCGGCTCCGGCCGCTGCCCGGTCAGGAAACGCTCCGGGAAGGCGGTGATGAAAATCACCGGCACTTCAAAGGAGCCAAGGAGTTCGTTGACCGCGTCAAGACCGGAGCTGCCATCGGCAAGCTGAATGTCGGCGAGGATCAGACCCGGCCGCTGCTTCTTCGCCAGCATGAGCGCCTCGGCATGGGTACGGGCGATACCGATGACGTTATGGCCGAGGCTCTCGACCAGAGCCTCGATGTCCATGGCGATGAACGTCTCGTCCTCGATGATGAGGACGTCGGTTGCAATCTCGGCAGCGAGTTCGCGTCCGGATTCTTCGACGAGGGCCCGCAGCGTCGCCAAGTCGCAGTCCAGCACCGCGGCGGCATCCTCCTCGGAAAAGCCCTCCAGGGCCACGAGCAGAAATGCCTGGCGCGGCCGTGGCGTGATCTGGGTCAGATGCTGCTCCGGCGGCAGCGCCGCGCCACCGGCTTCGGGCTTGCCGTTGACCGAGACCGAATTCCAAATTTTGGTAAAAAGCCGATAAAGCGCCACCCGCGAACTCGGTCCGCTTTCGAGGATCTGCGGGCTGGCAATCAGCGATTCGAGCGTGGCGGCCACATAGGCATCACCCGACGCTTGGCTGCCCGACAAGGCGCGGGCATATCGGCGCAGAAACGGCAGCTGCTGGAGCACGGCTTGCGAGGTCGACAGGGTACCCTCCCCTTCGATAAGGCCTGGATTTGCTGGCGGCAACGCTGGGCGGCGTAAAAAGTTCCGAAAAATCGTCCCATTTTAGTGGAACAATGCGGCGACAAAGTGCGTTAGCGCCATCGAGCGGGGGAAGCCGACAGGATGGGCCCCCACCATGAACGGACAGAGCCGGGGAATTCAAGCGGGCGAACGGGGGAAAGTAGAGCGATGAAGAGCCGCAAAACGAATCTCGAGGCTATTGAGCCGGCTTCGGAGAAGCCAGAACTGCACAATTCCATGGTCAGACGTCCCCACAAGGAGATCCGCCTCGGGCGTGAGGCACAGCATCGTATCGGGGAGCTGTTGCGGACCATGTACAATTCTTATGTCAATGAGGGAGTCCCGCAGCACCTTAACGACTTGGTTCGCCGCATCGGCGAACAAGAGTGAAATTGCATGAGGCATCGTCCCCATGAAGCTTGACCCTGCGATTCGCGATCAAGTGCTCGCCACGGTTCCCAGCCTGCGCGCATTTGCTATATCGTTGTGCGGCAATATCGACCGCGCCGACGACTTGGTGCAGGAGACCTTGTTGCGCGCACTCGCCCACATCGACTCATTCCAGCCCGGCACCAACATGCCGGCGTGGCTGTTCACCATCCTGCGCAACCTGTTCCGCTCCGAATACCGCAAGCGGCGCCGCGAAGTGGAGGATGCCGATGGCCGTTATGCCGACACGCTCAAGTCGCACCCGGAGCAAACCGGCCGGGTCGAATTCGAGGAATTCCGCGCAGCTTTGGCGAAGCTGCCCGCAGATCAGCGCGAGGCTTTGATCCTGGTCGGTGCGTCCGGCTTTTCCTATGACGATGCGGCCGCAATCTGCGGCTGCGCCGTCGGCACGATCAAGAGCCGGGTCAACCGCGCACGCACGCGGCTTGCCGACCTGCTCTCGATCGACAGTGTCGACGATTTCGGTCCCGACCGCGCCACCCGCGCGGTGCTTGCCGGCGGCGGGCGCGGGTAATCCGAACATCGCGCCGGTACACGCCCGTAGGCCACCACACCCGTAAAGAGCCTGGGGCGGCCGCTACGCCGCCCCTGGCTTGTGGACTACGGCATGCCGCCACGATGGGCGAGACCGCCGTCAATGGTGACGATGGTGCCGCTGACATACGCGCAAAGATCGGACGCCAGGAAGACGACCATCGCCGCAACCTCGTCGCAGGTCGCCGGCCGGCCATGCGGCATTCTGGCAAAACTCTCTTTCCAGCGATTCTCATCGCCATAGAGTCTGGCGGCGCGCTTGCGGCCCAAAACCTCGACACGGTCGGTCAGCACCGGGCCAGGATTGACGCCGACGACGCGCACGCCGTTATCGAGGCTGGTGCCGCCGATGGCACGGGTGAACGCCATCAGCCCGGCATTGCCCATCGCGCCCGCGATATAGGTGGCGTCGAGGCGCTCGCCGCCGAGCCCGATGATGTTGATGATCACGCCGCTGCGGCGCCTTTCCATTTCCTTCAGGTACTGCCGGGTCAGCCCGACATAGCCGAACACTTTCAAGTCCCAGCCGGCGCGCCAGGACGCCTCGTCGACGTCGTGGATGTTGCCACCCGGCACCGCGCCGGCATTGTTCACCAGGATGTCGACCTCGGGAAAAGTCCTGGACACGCGCTCGCGCGCGGCGGCATCCGCAAGATCTGCGGCCAGCGTTTCCACCTTCACTCCGGTCGTCTCACGGATCGCGGCTGCCTCTTTCTGCAGCGCCTCGGCCGAACGCGCCACCAGGCAAACATGGACGCCCTCGCGCGCGAACCATTGCGCCACCGAAAGCCCGATGCCCTTCGAAGAGCCGGTGATCAGCGCGGTGCGGCCGGCAAGCTGCAAGTCCATCGTTTTCCTCCCCGCCTTTGCATGCTGTTTGCCGGGTTTTCCGGGCCTTTGTCCAGTTCATCGCGATGGTTTAAAAATCGCCTGGCTGATAAATGCAAAAAGGACCCCGTCGATGAATGCCAGCGCAGAGGCCGCAA
>JASHVN010000606.1 GCA_030044555.1 Xanthobacteraceae bacterium
GAAACGCTTGATCACGTCGGCGCGGCCATCGCCCTTGGTGTCCTTGAGCGCGATAAGAAAACCGCCTTCCGGCGGCTTGTCGAAATGATAGAAGCGGCCGCTCCAGGTATTGACATAGAGCACGCCGTTTGGCGCGACGGTCATATGGCGGACATGGCCGAGATTATCGGCGAATACGGTCGCGCAAAAACCCGTGGACAGCGTGAGGCCGCCATTGTCGCCCGGGCAGGTATCTGCGGTGTTGTTGGGCGTTTGGGCGAACGCCGGCGATCCGGCAAAGAGGAAAACACATAACGAAGCGGCAGAAAACGCCGCGGCGCGATGCCGCCACGGCATTCGCAAAGTCACTCTCTGCGACATGACGAACCTCCCGGTTGCAGACTGCTCAAGATTGTTTTGGTTTGATCTCGTTGCGGAAAACCCGCTGAACACCTCATACTAACATGAAAACTCGGGCTTTATCGCGGCAAATCGAGCGGCGGAACTGGCAATACTGATCGGCAGTCCGTTCTGAGCGGTGGACTGTACGGGCCGTGGACCCAACACGCGGCATGGTCCAGTATTCTTCCACGACACGCACATCACAGCATTATGACCGAAATGAAATCCGAAACTCGCGACAGCATACGCATCGATTGGGATGCGCCGATCAAAATGGACGACGGCGTCATCCTGCGCGCCGATGTGTTTCGCCCGATCGCCGAAGGCAAATATCCAGTCGTTCTCAGCTACGGCCCCTACGCCAAAGGGCTTTCATTCCAGGAAGGCTACAAGGGCAACTGGGCGCGGCTCACCAAAGCTGCGCCGGAGGTCCTCGCGGGCTCGAGCAACAAATATCAGAACTGGGAATTGGTCGATCCGGAGAAATGGGTGCCGGACGGTTACGTCTGCGTGCGCGTCGATTCGCGCGGCGCCGGACGCTCGCCCGGCTATCTCGACGTGTGGTCGCCGCGTGAGACGGAAGATCTCTATCAATGCATCGAATGGGCCGGCACGCAGCCTTGGAGCAGCGGCAATGTCGGCATCAACGGCATCTCTTACTATGCGATGAATCAATGGACCGTCGGCGCGCTCAAGCCGCCGCACCTGGCTGCGTTGTGCATCTGGGAAGGCTCGTCGGACTATTATCGCGAGCTGTGCCGGCACGGCGGTATCTTGTGCGATTTTCTTCACAGCTGGCATCCGCGCCAGGTCGCGAGCGTACAGCACGGCGTCGGCGAGCACGGCGCCAAGAGCGTGGTGACCGGCGAACCGGTCGCCGGTCCGGACACGCTGCCTGAGAGCGAGCTTGCCCGAAATTGCGCCGACTCCCCCGGCGAAGCCAGAGAGCGCAGGCTGCACGACGACTATTACGCGTCTCGCACCGCCGCCTTCGAAGCCATCGAAGCGCCGTTGCTCTCGGCCGCCAATTGGGGCGGCATGGGATTGCACACGCGTGGCAATTTCGAAGGTTATTTGCGCGCCGGCTCCAAACAGAAATGGCTGGAGGCGCACGGCGATACGCATTTCACGCATTTCTACAGCTATTATGGCGAGACGCTGCAGAAGCGCTTCTTCGGCCACTTCCTCAAAGGCGAAGACACCGGCTGGGACAAGCAGCCACGCGTATCCCTCAACGTCCGCCATCCGCACGAAAAGTTTGTGTTGCGCGGCGAGAGCGAATGGCCGCTCAAGCGCACGCAATGGACCAAATATTTCCTGCAGCCGGAAGGCTTGGCGCTGTCGCCACAGGAGCCCGCTGCTGCCGCTAGTCTGGCTTACGAAACGACCGCGAATGGCCTGACCTTTCGCACGCCACCGATGCCCGAGAGCCTGGAAATCACGGGTCCTGTGGCCGCGAAGCTTTGGATGTCCTCGCAGACCACTGACGCCGACATTTTCCTCGCCCTGCGGCTGTTCGACCCCGACGGCAAGGAAATCACCTTCATCGGCTCCAACGATCCGCGGGTGCCGATCGGACTCGGCTGGCTGCGCGCGTCGCAGCGCAAGCGCGATGCGCAAAAATCGCTGCCGTATCGGCCTTGGCATACCCACGATGAGGAATGGCCGTTGACGCCTGGAGTGCCGGTCGAACTCGACATCGAAATCTGGCCGACCTCGATCGTGGTGCCGCCGGGCTATCGCCTGGCGCTCACGGTGCGCGGCAAGGATTACGAGGTGGACGGCTCCGACATCGCCTTGCCGAACGCGCCTTACCCGATGAAGGGTGTCGGTCCGTTTCTGCATATCGATCCGAACGATCGGCCGCCTGACATCTTTGCCACGCAGAACACGTTGCATTTTGGCGCCGGAAAGCAGCCTTATGTCCTGCTGCCGATAATTCCCCCGCCCTAAAGCGCGGTGATTTGAGGATGAGTCATCATCGCGCTTTAGCTCTTTGTTTGCGCGTGATCTTTTCGGAAAACCGCTTCACGCTTTTCCGGATCATGCGCAAAGCGCCGGGAATAAGAAACAGGGAGGAACGAATGACGATGAAACATCTTGCTGGCATTGCCGCCGTGATCATCGGAGCGCTGGCTGCGGCCTCACCGCTTTGCGCGCAGCAATATCCGACGCGCACCGTGACTATCGTCGTGCCTTACCCCGCGGGCGGGCCGACCGACGAAACCGCGCGCGTCGTTGCGAAATCGATGGAAACGCAGCTCAAGCAAAGTTTCATCGTCGAGAACATTTCCGGCGGCAACACCATCGTGGCCTGCGAGAAAGTCGCGCAGGCGGAACCCGATGGCTACATGCTGATCCTGCCGAACTTGCAGATTTCGGCAAACGTGACGCTGTTCAAAAAGTTGCCGTTCGACACCGTCAAGGACTTCAAACCGGTGATGCTGATCAATCGCAACCCGCTGGTGCTGGTCGGCCGCAACACGCTTCCGGCCAATAATCTCAACGAGCTCATCGCACTGATGAAAAAGCAGCGGCTCAAGGCCGCGATCCCCGGCTACGGCGCCACCGGTCATCTCGCCACGGCGCTGTTCGCGCAGCAAGCCAAGGTGCAGCTCGACGAAATTCCGTATCGGGGCGCCGCACCCGCAATTACCGATCTGTTGGGCGGACAGGTCGACCTGTTTTTCGCAACCCCGCAATCCGTTGTGCAGCTGGTCAACACCGGAAAGTTGAAGGCCTTCGGCGTGACCTCCAAGGAGCGCTTTCCCCAATTGCCCAATGTGGAAAGCTTCGTGTCGGTTCTCGGTCCAAAGCTCGACTTCGTCTATTGGCAGGCTCTGTTCGCTCCGGCCAAGACCCCGGCCGCGGTGATCAAGATTCTCAACACGGCCGCTCGCGCGGCCGTGGCCGATCCGGCGGTGATCAAGAATTGGGCGGCGCAGGGCATCAGCGTGTTCCCGCCGGATCAGCGCTCGCCGGAAGCGGCGGAAACTTTCTTTAAGAGCGAAATCGCACGCTGGGGCCAGGTGATCCGCGACAACAATATTCATCTCGACCAGTAGACGGTCGTTGATATCCGCTCTGACGGCTCCTCTAACGCTAGAGCTGTCAGCGTGCCTCAGTATCAAGCCGTGCCTCGGTATCAATGAGGCACAACTCTTGCGATCGCTTAATGCCGGCGGCCGCAACGGCTTTCGGCGGTACCTTGCTCAAATAGAGGCACTCCCCAGCCCCACATTCGAGTTGTCATGAAAGGTCCATAGTCTCGATCGCGCCGGAACAAGGCGGGAGAAAACCATGTCATCCATCCCTGGCATCTGGATATGGCTCGGCATCGTGGTCTGCGTCACCCAGTCCGGGCTGTTTGCCGGACTCAATCTGGCGATCTTCAGCCTGAGCCAGCTTCGTCTGCAGATCGACGCTGACGGCGGCAACGCCGACGCCGCGCGCGTGCTCGAGTTGCGAAAGAACTCCAATGACGTGCTCGCCACGGTGATCTGGGGCAATGTGAGCACCAACGTTTTTCTGACGCTGCTGTCGGATTCGGTGCTCGCCGGACTTGGCGCCTTCTTCTTCTCCGCGGTGGTGATCACCTTGCTGGGCGAAATCGTGCCGCAGGCTTACTTCTCGCGCAACGCGTTGCGGATGACGGCCCGCTTCCTGCCGTTTCTGAATTTCTACCGGGTTGTCCTGTTTCCGATCGCGAAACCCACGGCGCTCGTGCTCGATTGGTGGCTTGGCAAGGAGGGCATCGCCTATTTGGCCGAGCGCGATGTCCGCTCGCTGATCCTGCGCAGCGCCAAAAGCGGCGGCGATATCGGACGCCTGGAGGCCATCGGCGCGCGCAACTTTCTCGATCTCGACGATATCCCGGTGACCGAGGAAGGCGAGCTGATCGACGCGGAAAGCATCATCAGCATGCCGCTGGTCAACCGGCGCTGCGTGCTGCCCACATTCGACCGCACGCCGGACGATTCGTTTCTCCGCCGCCTCGATGCGTCGGGCAAAAAGTGGGTGATCGTCACCGACGTCGCCAACGGTGAGCCGGTCTTCGTTCTCGACACGCATCAATTCCTGCGCGATGCGCTATTCAATCAGTTGGACAGCGACCCTACCGCCTATTGGCACCGGCCGATCATCGTGCGCGATCTCAAGGCCAAGCTCGGCGACGTCATCGGATTGATGCACGTCAAGCCGGAACGGCCGGACGATGACGTGATCGACAACGATTTGATTTTGGTCTGGGGCGCGCAGCGGCGCATCATCACCGGCGCCGACCTTTTGGGCCGTCTGCTACGCGACATCGTGACTTTGGACGGGGCCAAAGTGGCTGGGCAGCCGGCCGCATCGTCATCGGTGGCCGCGCAGCCGGCGACTGCGCAGTAAACGCCCCTACTATCTAACAATCCGGAAACTGCCGAATTATCTCAATGGCTCCAATGATGTTGTGGTTGAATTCCGCAAGGTCCTCGGCGGGAATCCAGTATTCCTGAAATCGCTCGCCGCCGGCGTTCCGAATTTGGTAGCGAGAAATAAATGCGCGGCGAACTTCGAATCGCGTCACGTATCCGTAGCCGGACGCTGGGACGTTCCATTCGTCGGCGATCTTCGCCGCGTATTCTTCAGTCAGTACCGGATAGAAAATCGGCTGATCCGGCAGTCTCGCTGGAAACGTTCGAAAATCAGACTCTTCGATCAACTTGAGTTCGTCAGGACCAACCGGTCGAAAGAGCGTAACCGTATCTTCGCCATCCCTCGTCACACATCCACCTTGAGCGCGGCGATAAACGCCTCCTGCGGGATGTCGACTTTACCGAACTGGCGCATGCGCTTCTTGCCCTCTTTCTGCTTCTCGAGAAGCTTGCGCTTGCGCGTGACGTCGCCGCCGTAGCACTTTGCCGTCACGTCCTTTCTGAACGCCCGCACGGTCTCCCGCGCGATGACCTTGCCGCCGATCGCGGCCTGAATCGGCACCTGGAACATGTGCGGCGGAATGAGTTCTTTCAGCTTCTCCGCCATGGCGCGGCCGCGGCTTTCGGCGCGGGTGCGATGCACCAGCATGGCCAAAGCGTCGACCGGCTCGGCGTTGACCAGCATCTGCAGCTTGACCAGATCCGCCACCCGGTAATCGGTCAGGTGATAGTCGAACGAGGCGTAGCCGCGCGACACCGATTTGAGCCGGTCGTAAAAGTCGAACACCACTTCGTTGAGCGGCAGATTGTATTTCACCAGCGCGCGGTTGCCCACATAGGTCAGCTCCTTTTGTTCGCCGCGCCGGTCCTGGCACAGCTTGAGCACGGCGCCGAGATATTCGTCGGGCGTCAGGATCGTCGCCTCGATCCAGGGCTCGCGCATCTCCTCGATGTGGTTGGGGTCCGGCATATCGACCGGATTGTG
>JASHVN010000079.1 GCA_030044555.1 Xanthobacteraceae bacterium
ATTGCCGCGAGCTTGGCGTCGGGACAGAAGAACGGATTGCGCTCGATCGCGCCCCAATCCCAGCAGGCGCGGTCGATCCGGTGCGGTCCCATTTGAATAAGGGCGCCGCGCACGGAAAGTCCCGGCACGACCTTGCGCGCAATGGCGCCGGCGGCTACCCGCATCGCCGTCTCGCGCGCCGACTGGCGGCCGCCGCCGCGGTAATCGCGCAAGCCGTATTTGATGTCGTAGGTATAGTCGGCGTGGCCGGGACGGTATTTGTCCTTGATGTCGGAATAGTCTTTGGAGCGCTGATCGACGTTTTCGATCAAGAGTGCGATCGGCGTTCCCGTCGTCACCTGTTGGCCGCTCGTCTCATCAACAAATACGCCGGAAAGAATCTTCACCGCGTCCGGCTCCTGCCGCTGCGTGGTGAAGCGCGACTGACCCGGCCGGCGCTTGTCGAGATAGGGCTGAATGTCGGCTTCGGTCAGCGGAATGCGCGGCGGGCACCCGTCGACCACACAGCCGATCGCCGGCCCATGGCTTTCGCCGAAGGTCGTCACCCGAAACATATGGCCGAACGTGTTGAACGACATAATCTTATGTTCGCGGGCTAGGCCGGTGAACGCAAAATGAGGTGCACTGCCGCGCGTTAAGGTTTGGTAGCCACTGTCATGCACCGGGTCAAATGCCGGGCCGCCTCACGCATGTCGCGTCATTGTTCCGCCGGCGAAGATATAGACGACGCCATGGACGATTTCGGCGTGAGCCGCTTCTTCCCTGGGCAGGATGCAAAAATTGGCGATAAGCGCGCGGGCGACGCCGCCATGCGCGGCGACCACGGTGTCGCGCGCCACTGTCGCGTACCAGGAGGCCACCCGGCTGGCGACGTCGCGGTAGGACTCTCCGCCCGGCGGCGCAAAGCCCCACTTGTCCCCCTCGCGCCGGGCCAGCACGTGCGGATCGCGCGCCTCGATTTCCGGCAGCGTTGAGCCTTCCCATTGGCCGTAGGAAATTTCTTTCAGCCGGTCGTCGAGATCGAAGCCGGCCGGATCGAGTCCGAGGCTCGAGCGCACGAGCTGCATGGTCTCGCGCGCCCGCGCCAGCGGACTGGAGACGTAGCCGTAATCGGCGGTCGGACGGCCTTCGCGCCCAAGCAGCTCGCGCAGCAGGTCGCCGCATTGCCGGGCCTGCACGCGGCCGCGGGCGTTGAGCGAAGTCTCGTACTGACCCTGCAGGCGCTGCTCGACATTGAAATCGGTTTCGCCGTGGCGCATGAAGTAGAGAACGGGCATGGGCGCAAGCCAGCAATCTGCAATCGGAAGCCAGAATCAGAAACCAAGAATTTTGATTATAGTTTAGCGATCTGCGTGCGAACTCCCGGCCCCCGGTTTCAGACTTCCGGTTTCAGATTTCCGGTTGCTAATTTCCACTATCGCCAACGGCGATATCGGGCGCGTCTGGATGCTTGATGCCGACGATGTGATAGCCGGCATCGACGTGATGCACTTCGCCGGTCACCCCGCGCGACATGTCGGAAAGCAGATACGCGGCAGCCTCTCCCACATCCTCGATCGTGACGTTGCGCCGCAGCGGCGCGTTATGCTCGTTCCATTTGAGGATGTAGCGGAAATCGCCGACGGCGGAGGAGGCGAGCGTCTTGATCGGTCCCGACGAGATCGCGTTGACGCGGATGTTCTTCTCGCCGAGATCGGCGGCAAGATAGCGCACGCTGGCTTCAAGCGCGGCCTTGGCCACGCCCATCACGTTATAATGCGGCATCCATTTCTCGGCGCCGTAATAGGTGAGCGTGAGCAGAGAGCCGCCGCTCGGCATCATCTTCTCGGCGCGCTGCGCAATCGCGGTGAACGAGTAGCAGCTGATCAGCATGGTCTTGGTGAAATTGTCGGCGGTGGTGTCGACATAGCGGCCGTCGAGCTGCTCGCGGTCGGAAAACGCGATCGCATGGACGAGAAAATCGATGCCGCCCCACGCCGACTGCAGTTGCGCGAACGCCGCATCGATGGTCGCGGGCACAGCCACGTCGCAATCGCCGACCACGATGCCGGACACCTCCTCGGCGAGCGGCTCGACGCGCCGCTTCAGCGCCTCGCCCTGATAGGTGAAAGCAAGTTCGGCGCCGTGCCCATGGCAGGCCTTGGCGATGCCCCAGGCGAGCGAGCGCTGGTTGGCGACCCCCATGACCAGCCCGCGCTTGCCGCGCATGAGGCCCGAGACGTCCGGCCTTGCGCTGACCCCAGTGACGCTGTCCACCTAAAGCCTCCTGCTACCGCCTCCTATGGCATAGCCCCGCCCGGCCCAGCAAGCGCGGCGCTTTCGCCCTTATGCCGCGGCGCTTCTTGAGGAGAGGCGGGGTGGAATAGTCAGCTTGGACTGGTGTTGTCCGGGGGGTGGACAGTGTCGAAAATGCGGTCGAAGCCACGCACGACGTTGAAATTGTCCTTAACCGGCGGAGCGCCTCATTGAGCGAATTCCGGGAGCAGATCGAGGCGGCCATTCCGGCGCTGCGGCGCTACGCGCGCGCGCTCACGCGCGATGCCGAGGCGGCCGATGACATCGTGCAGGATGCGCTGGTGCGGGCACTGCGCTCCGAGCACCTGTTTCATGGCGGCGACGTGCGCGCATGGCTCTACACCATCCTGACCAACCTCAATCGCAACCGGTTGCGCACCTTGGCGCGGCGCCCGGTGCTCACCCCGATCAAGGATAGCGACGCCGCGACCAGCGGTCCGGAAGCCGGCGGCCGCGATATCGCGCGCGCTCTCGCCGAACTCGCCGACGAATCGCGTACGGCGCTGCTTCTGGTGGTGCTTGAAGGCCTTACGTATCGCGAGGTCGCCGAGGTGCAGGGGGTGCCGATCGGCACCGTGATGTCGCGGCTCGCCCGCGCCCGCATGCAGATCAGATCCTATTTGGACGGCGAACGTCCGGCGTTGCGCCGGGTCAAATGACGAAGAGAGAAGACGATGATTGAACGAGACTCACCTGTGACCGAAGACGAACTCCACGCCTATGTGGACGGCCAATTGCCGGCCGAGCGGCGCGGGACGGTCGAGGCGTGGCTGGCGACGCATCCCGACGACGCAGCGCACGTCGCCGCCTGGCGCGGCCAAGCCCAACTCATTCGTGCGCGTTTTGGCGCGGCCGCCAATGAGGTGCTGCCGCGGCGGCTTGACGTGAACAGGCTGGCGCGGGCGCGCCGCCGCCGCGGCCTTGCGATTGCTGCCGCGGCTGCTTTAGCGGCCTTCATCGCCGGCGGCGCCGCCGGCTGGTTCGCTCGCGGCGCCGAGGCAGCCTCGCCGTCGGATCTCAATCGCTTTACCGCCGAGGCGCTCGATGCCTACCGGCTCTATGTCGTCGAAGTTCGCCATCCGGTCGAGGTGGCGGGTGATCAGCGGCCGCATCTGGTGCAATGGCTGTCGAAGCGGGTCGGTTCGCCGGTCGATGTGCCGCAACTGGAAAAGCTGGGCTTAAAACTCGTCGGCGGCCGGCTGCTCCCCGGGCCGACCGGGGCGACCGCGTTCTTTATGTACGAGGCCCCGTCGGGCGAGCGCTTCACGCTTTACTGCGGGCACACGACGGATCCAGCGACCGCTTTGCGCTACATCGCCGGCGATCGCAACGCGGCGTATTACTGGGTCGATGGCAATCTGTTCTACGTGCTCAGCGGACCGGCCGAGCGCGAAAAACTTCACGCTATCGCGCAGGCCGCCTACGATCAGATCGACGCGCGCAGCGCGCCGCCGCAGGGTGGGTGAGGACCGGCTGCCGCCGCTGGCGCATCGCTCACATATCCTTACGCGGATCGTAGGGCTTGTCGGCCTTCCATTTTTTCATCAGCGCGTCGAGATCGGCGTCGCTGTCGTCCGGCAGCACGATGCGCACGGTGGCGAGCAGGTCGCCGTGGCGCGCCTTTGACGGAAAGCCTTTGCCGCGCAGGCGGAAGGTGCGGCCGCTATTGGTCCATGCCGGGATCGTCAGCTCGACGTGGCCGTCGAGCGTCGGCACGCGCACCTTGCCGCCGAGCGCGGCCTCATAGAGCGTGATCGGCAAGTCGAGTTTCAAGTCGGCGCCATCGAGCGTGAACAGATGATGCGGCGCCACCGTCACGGTGATGAGCACGTCGCCGGTGCCGGACTGGCCGGGCATGCCCTGACCGCGCACGCGAACGTGCTGGCCGCTGGTAATGCCGGACGGAATCTTCACGTCGATCTCTTTGCCGGTGGGCAGCTGCAGGCGCCGCGTCGTGCCCTTCGCCGCCTCCGGCAACGTCACCGTCATCTCGGCATGCACGTCGGAACCGGTGCCGAAATCCTCGCCCTCGAAGCGCGCGCGTCCGCCACGCCCGGCGGCCGCGCCGCTGAAGGCCTCGCGCAGGATGTCTTCGAAACCGCCAAAGCCGCCACCCCCCGTGCCGCCACCCCCCGCGCCGCCGCCCGCAGCACCGGCGCGCCCGCGCCGGGTCGTGCGGGTAAAGCCCTCGGGCCCGAAGCTGAAGGTTTCGAAATTCCCGTCGCCGCCGGCAAAGCCGCCGCCCGGCTGCGCGCCGGCGCCGAACCCTTCGAAGCCGTGGAACTTCGGCTTGCCTTCGGCGTCGATCTCGCCGCGGTCGTAAGCCTTGCGCTTGTCTTCGTCGCCCACGATCTCGTGCGCAGCGTTCAGCTCGGCAAAGCGCGCCGCCGCCTTCGGATCATTCTTGTTGGCGTCCGGATGCAGCTTCTTCGCCAAGCGCCGATAGGCGCTCTTGATGTCGGCTGCACTCGCCTTGCGATCGACGCCCAGCACCTCATAGGGATCGCGCATCCCCACAGACTCCGATTCCACCGGTCGGGCCGGCCCCGCCGTCCCCTTATCTCACGTTTAGCTCAAATATGTGGGCGTAAAGCCGCTGAGTCGCAATGTGTTGCGCGCTCCGCGCGTATTTGCGGCGCCAGCTTCGACGCTCAGCTCGACTTGAGCGGCTTGAGACTCTTGACCTGCCACTCGCCCGCGGCCGTGCGGCAAGCCCAGCCCTGCAGCCAGGACTGCGCGCCTGAACTCATATAGCTCGCCAGGAAATCGCGGCAGGGCAGGCCGTCTTCGCTGTTCGAAACGGCGAGCGGGGTGATATTGCCGCCGACGCCGGTCTGCGGATTGCGCCAGGGCACGCTGTTGGCATTGCCGCCGCGTGCCAGCACGTCGGCGGCGGCGGCACGGGCATAGACGAGGTCGGCTTCGGAGATTTGGGCGGAAAGCCGCGCCCCCGGATGGCTGATCGACGCGGTCGGCGAGCCATCGTCATCGGCTTTGGAGAACATCGATTCGAGCTGGTAGGAGCAGCCGGCGCAGGCGAAGGCGCTCAAGACAGCCAACGCGGCGGCAAGGCGGCGTGGCGGCACGCATAGGCGGCGCGCCGCGCTTCCACTATATAGAGACCGGCGAGCAGGCCGCCGATCGCACCACCCACGCACCTGGATACCCCGAAGCGAATGACGGACACCGCCCCCATTGAGCACCCGAGCTGGTTAACAGGCGGTGACTTCACCACGGCCGAGGAGCCGTTTCGTCTGTTCGCCGAGTGGTTTGCCGAGGGTAAGCGTGCCGAACCGGTCAATCCGGATGCTATGGCGCTGGCCACGGTCGATGCCGACGGCATGCCCAATGTGCGGATGGTGCTGCTCAAGGCCTTCGATGAGCGCGGGTTCGTGTTCTACACCAACCTCGGCAGCGTCAAGGCGCACGAACTCGACCGGGCCCCCAAGGCGGCGGCGACGTTCTACTGGAAAACGCTGCAGCGCCAGGTGCGCTTGCGCGGGACCGTGGAGCCGGTGAGCACAGAAGAGGCCGACGCCTACTTCGCCAGCCGCTCGCGCATGGCGCAGATCGGCGCCTGGGCATCCAAGCAATCCGCAGAGCTCGAAAGCCGCATGGCGTTCGAGAAGGCGATCGCCCGCCATGCCGCCAAGTTCGCCATCGGCACGGTGCCGCGGCCGCCGTTCTGGTCGGGCTACCGTATCAAACCTGCCGAGATCGAATTCTGGCAGGAGCGGCTTTACCGCCTGCACGACCGCATCGTCTTCCGTCGCGCCGAGATGCAGGCGCCCTGGACCAAAACGCGGCTTTACCCATGACCTTCGTCATTGCGAGGAGCGACAGCGAAGAAGCAATCCAGAGCAGCCTTGCAGTTCTCGTGGGCCGCCCTGGATTGCTTCACGGAGCTTGTCATCGGGCCGGCCACTTCGGGCCGGACCCGTTGGCCCGCAATGACGGTTAGGATAAAACATGCCCACCACCAACCAGCCGCGCCGCACGCTGCTCCTCACCGGAGCAAGCCGCGGCATCGGCCACGCCACGGTGAAGCGGTTCTCCGCCGCGGGCTGGCGCGTGATCACCTGCTCGCGGCATCCATTCCCGGAGAATTGCCCATGGGAGGCGGGGCCTGAGGATCATATCCAGGTCGACTTGTCGAACCCCGACAATACAGAAGAAGCGATCGCCGAGACCAAGCGCCGCCTGCACGGCGAATTGCACGCGCTGGTCAACAACGCCGCGATCTCGCCGAAGGCCGACGGCGGCAGCAGGCTCGGCTCGATCGAGACCTCACGCGACGACTGGCATCACATTTTTCAGGTCAATTTTTTTGCTCCGATCATGCTGGCGCGCGGCCTCCTCGACGAGCTGAAGACGGCCAAGGGCTCGGTGGTGAACGTCACGTCGATCGCCGGCTCCCGCGTGCATCCGTTTGCCGGCGCCGCTTACGCGACGTCCAAGGCTGCACTTGCCGCGCTGACCCGCGAGATGGCGGCGGACTTCGGCCCGTTCGGCATTCGTGTCAACGCCATTGCGCCGGGCGAGATCGACACCGCAATGCTGTCGCCGGGAACCGAAAAGATCGTCGAGCATATTCCGATGCATCGGCTCGGCACGCCCGACGAGGTGGCGAAAATCATTTACGTGCTATGCACTGAGACCTCTTCTTACGTGAACGGCGCCGAAATTCACATTAATGGCGGCCAGCACGTGTAAGTGTCCCAGCGCGAGCGCACTCGGCGCCGCTGGAACGTCGCGTTTTATAAAATCGTGCGATGAACAGAGGAGACTTCGATGATCCGCAAAGCGAAAGCAGTGTGGCGCGGCACTGGCCGAGCCGGCAACGGCGAACTTTCCACTGACTCGGGCGTGCTCGATAACACGCCGTATTCGTTCCGCACCCGCTTCGAAAACGAGAAGGGCACCAATCCCGAAGA
>JASHVN010000080.1 GCA_030044555.1 Xanthobacteraceae bacterium
GGGGAGGCGAAAATGCGCATTGCGCGGGCCGCTCTCGTGGCCGGGCTGGCGATCGGCTGCGGCATCGCCGCGATGGGAGCAGCGGCGCTCGGGCAGTCACCCGCGGCTGACCGGCGGCCGGTCACATTGGTGGTGCCGATCGCGGCTGGCGGCGGCGTTGACACCATCGCCCGTATTTTCGCCAAGGAACTGTCGGAGCGGCTCCGGGAGCCGTGGGTGGTCGAGAACCGGCCCGGCGCCGGCGGTCTCGTCGGCCTCGATTCGGTGGCCAAGGCGACACCCGATGGCCACACCCTGGTGACTTTCGAAACCTCAGCGGTGTTGCAGCAATGGCTGCACAAGAATGTGCCGTTCGACGTGGTGACCGACTTTGCGCCGGTGGCGCAGATGGCGACCACGCCGCTTTTTTTGTTCGCCGGCCCGTCATCGCCGGTGAAGGATTTGAAGAGCTTGCTGGCTTATGCGAAGGCCCATCCGGGCAAGCTCGCCGTCGGCACGCCGGGGATCGGCACGCCGCATTCACTGGCCGCCTTCATGCTCAATGCCGCGGCCGGCATCGAGATTACGCACGTGCCCTATAAGGGCACTGCGCCGGCGCTGAATGATCTGCTCGGCGGCCAGATTCCGCTGATCTGGTCGACGCCCAACGTGGTCATGCAATATGTCCAGGCCGGCAAGATCATTCCGCTTGCCGTTGGCTCGCTTCAACGCGTGGCGATCCTGCCGAACGTACCGGCCGTCGCCGAAACCATTCCCGGATTCGATGTCAGCGTCTGGTTCGGCATCGCCGGGCCGGCGAAGACCCCGCCTGACATCATCGCGCGCGTCAGCCGCGCGATCGCCGAGGTCGACAAGATGGCGGATGTGCGCGCGAAGACGGCTCCGCTCGGCTACCAGCTCGATTATCTGGACGGCGCCACCTTCGCCAAAAAAGTCGCGGCCGACCACGTCCGCTACGGCAAGGTCATTCGCGACGCCGGTATCAGCCCGGATTAGACTTCGCGGCGGCATTTTCACCGCGCTCGGCGCGCTGATGCAGGACGGCGTGCCCGCCAAAGATGCACTGACCGCCTTCGGCCGATCGTGGAACGTCGAATTTCTCGGCCCGCCGCCGCTCGTGCCTTAACTGCAGCAGACGTCGTGACATTAAAGACGCGGTCCGGAATTAGCGCCGCCAGATACCCGGTCGGCGTGCGCCTCTTAACGCTCCGTTAACCATGTTTGCGCAGATTATTAACCAATTAAGACTCATCCGAAATTGGAGAGGCGCTTGTCGAGCCTGACCTGCCAACGCCAGTCGCTCACGTTTCGGGCGCGCTCGTATACGGCGTTCGTTTTCACTCTGCAACCTCCGATCGAGGACTGGCTCGCGGCCCTCGACGCTATGCTCGAGCGCTCCAAGGGCTTCTTTGCCGGCCATCCCATCGCGCTCGACCTCTCGGCCACGCGCTTGAGCCCGGTGGAGATTGCCGAACTGGTGAGCGAGCTTGAAGTCCGCAATATCCGCCTGCTCGGCATCGAAGGCATCAATCCGGCAGCGGCGCATCCGCGGCTGCCGCCGATCCTCCGCGGCGGACGCGGGCAGGACATCGAAGTGCCCGAGCCGGTCGCCGCCGCCCCCGCCCCCGCCCCCGCTCCGGCCGCCGCCCCCGCGGCCAAGAAACAAGAGGTGGCATCGCTCATGATCGACAGCCCGGTCCGATCCGGGCAATCGGTCGTCAACATCGACGGCGACATCACCGTCCTGGGCTCGGTCGGCTCGGGTGCCGAGATCATCGCCGGCGGATCCATTCACATTTACGGCACGCTGCGCGGCCTGGCGATGGCGGGCGCCGGCGGCAACGCGCGCGCGCGCATCTTTTGCCACCGCTTCGAGGGCGAGCTTCTCGCCATCGGCTCCCACTACAAGACGGCGGACGAGATCGAGGACAGCCTGCGCCGCGGACCTACCCAGGCCTGGCTTGACGGCAACACGCTGAAAATTTCAGCGATGAACTAACGAAAGGTCGGAACATGAGCGAGGGGAAATCGGCCCGCGTGCTGGTGGTGACATCGGGTAAAGGAGGCGTCGGCAAAACCACCTCGACGGCCGCCTTGGGCGCCGCGCTCGCCCATCTCGGCGAAAAAGTTGTGGTCGTGGATTTCGACGTCGGCTTGCGCAATCTTGATCTGATGCTCGGCGCCGAGCGGCGCGTGGTGTTCGATCTGATCAACGTCATCAACGGCGTCGCCAAGCTGCAGCAGGCGCTCATTCGCGATAAGCGCCTGGAAAATCTATATCTGCTGCCTGCCTCGCAGACCCGCGACAAGGAGGCGCTGACCGAGGAAGGCGTCGCCAAGGTCATCGCCGAGCTGCGCACCAAGTTCGATTGGATCGTCTGCGACAGCCCGGCGGGCATCGAGCGCGGCGCGACACTGGCGATGCGGCATGCCGATGCCGCCATCATCGTCACCAATCCCGAGGTGTCATCGGTGCGCGATTCCGACCGCATCATCGGTCTGCTCGACTCCAAGACCGAAAAGGCGGAACGCGGCGAGTATGTCGAGAAGCACCTCCTGATCACCCGCTACCACCCCTGGCGCGCGGCCCGCGGCGAGATGCTGTCGATCGAGGATGTGCTTGAAATTCTGTCGATTCCGCTCCTCGGCATCATCCCCGAAAGCGAGGAAGTCTTGCGCGCCTCAAATGTCGGCTCGCCGGTGACGCTGAATGCGGCGCTCAGCCCGCCGGCGCGCGCCTATTTCGAGGCCACCCGCCGGCTGAAGGGCGAGGACATTCCCATGCATGTTCCCAACGAAAGCCGCGGCATCCTCAACAAGCTGTTCGGACGGAAAGCAGCATGAATCTTCTCAGCATGTTTCGCCGGGGCTCCGCGCCGCTTGCGCGCGAGCGCCTGCAAATCCTGCTCGCGCACGAGCGCGATGCCTTTGATCAGCCGGACCTGCTCGGCATCCTGCGCGAGGAGATTCTGGCAGTGATCAGCCGCCACGTCAGCTTCGATCCCGAGAAGGTGCAGATCACCATGGATCGCGGCAAGACCGTCTCGACACTCGCCGTCGATATCGAAATCCCCAACCGCCGCCGCAGCTCCGGCCCGATGCGACCCTACACAAGGCTGATGTTCGAAGCCGACGCAGCGACAGCACGTTCCCAATGGACCAATGGGTTAGTCTAATGCGAACAATAGCGTTTCTGACGCAAAAGGGAGGAGCTGGAAAGACCACCTTGGCGGCATCGCTCGCCGTCGCAGCGGCGCAAGCGGGTGAGCGAGTCATCGCGCTCGACCTCGATCCGCAAGCTTCGCTGGCGCGCTGGGGCGAACGCCGAACGGCCATCGAGGCGCCGTGCAAGGTCATGGTCGAACCGCTCGAACGCGATCGCCTGCAACGACTTGGCGCCATCCTCGACGGCCTTGCCGGTGCCGGATTTACCTTGGCGGTGTTCGACACCGCCGGCGCCGACGGTCCGGCCGTCCGCCTGGTGACCGAGGCCGCCGACCTCTGCCTGTTGCCGGCGCGGCCGACGCGGCTCGACGTGGAGGCGACAGCGGCGACGTTCCGCGCCGTGTTTCTCGCCAAGCGCAAGGCCGCGTTCGTCCTCAACCAGTGCCCGCCGACCTACAACAGTTCGCGTGCGCGCGATGCGGCCAAGGGCCTCACCGCACTCGGCGTCTTGGCTGAGCCGATGCTGTCGGCGCGCATGGATTATCAGGATGCGATCTCCGCGGGCCTGGGCGTTACCGAATACGAGCGCGGCGGCAAGGCCGCGCAGGAAATCAAGGCGCTGTGGAACTGGGCTCGCGCGCAGTTTGCCGACAGCAAGACCGACAAGAACGACAAAAACGAAAAGACCGATCAGCGGGCAAGCCGCCTGGTCGCTGCGTAAGCCGCTTCTGCAAGCGCCGCCACACTCGCCTTTTTTCGGCGTCGCCGATCATACGGAAGGAGCGGCTCGCTCGCGGGCGTTGGCTCTATGAACGGCGACGATTTCGGCCAGAATTGAAATTGCAATCTCGTCCGGCGTGATCGCGCCGAGATCAAGTCCCGCCGGCGCCTTGAGCCGCGCCAAGCGCTCGGCCGCAACGCCACGCTCGGCCAGCGCCGCTTTGAGCGCCTCCGCCTTCTTGCGGCTGCCGACGAATGCCACGTAGGCGACATCAACGGCGAGTGCCGCCAGCAACGCCGCTTCATCGCCGCGTCCCTGGGTCGAGACCACAACGTAACGCACCGCCATCTCGTCGACCGGCAATGCGTAACCTTCGATCCGCCGATCTGCCTCGGCAAACGCGATCTGCTCCGCCTGCGGCGCGCAAACCGTAACGGCGAAGCCGGCGCGCTTGGCGAAATCGGCGACCGCCACGGCCACCGGACTCGAGCCGCAAATCACCACGTTGGGCCGCGGCAGCACAGGCTCGATGAAAATATCCATCGTGCCCTGGCTCGGACACATGTTCTTGGCAAAGCGCACGCCGCCCTGCTCATCGCCGGCTTTCACGCCTTGCCCTGTGAGGGTCGCTTCGGGCTGCACCGAAACCAGGCGTGATTTGCCGTCGGCCAAGCAATCGCGCGCCGCCTTGAGCACCGCGGCGCGGGCGCAGCCGCCGCCGATCCAGCCTTCGGACATGGTGCCGTCGGGGAGGATCACGGCCTTGGCGCCGGCTTTGGCCGCAGTCGCCGCCACGGTGCGCACGACTGTGGCCAGTGCAAAAGGCTGGCCGATGGACTTTCGCGCGGCAACGCTGTCGAGGATGTCCGTTGCGCGGTTCATGTCAGATCTTCGCCAGGTAAGGCTCAAGCGCCGCAAGGCTTTCAAGGTTGTGCGCCGGCGCGAACAGATCGACATAGGGCAGCGCCGCCGCCATGCCGCGGGCTTCCGGCGCGTAATCGCGCCAGCCGATCAGCGGATTGAGCCAGATGATCTTGCGGCAGCGGCGGCGCAGCCGGCGCATCTCCGCGGCAAGCTGTGCCGGCTCGCCGGTGTCATAGCCGTCGGAGACGATCATCAGTGCGGTGCGCGAATTGATGACGCGCCGCGCGTGCCAGCGATTGAAGGTGGCGAGGCTTTCGCCGATGCGGGTGCCGCCGCCGATGCCTTGCGCCATCAGCGCCAGCTTTTCCACCGCACGGGTGACGTTGCGGTCGCGCAATGAC
>JASHVN010000081.1 GCA_030044555.1 Xanthobacteraceae bacterium
CTGGAGACGCAACCGGCGCGGCTCGAGGCCTGGCTGGTCGGCCACACCGTTGAACTCAACAAGGCGGGAATCGATCCACGCCAATTGCGGGAAGAGGCGCGCACGCTCGGCCCGGCAGTCCGCGACGTCGGATCAAAAGTACTCTCCGGATGGCTCGACATTGTCGCGGGCGCGCAGTCATGAGCTTCGCCGAGATCAGCTTCCCCGACATCGTGCCGGCGCTGAAGTCGCGGATGCCGGACTTGCGCGGCCGCTTGTTGACGAACCAGCCGCTTGCCGAGCTGACCTGGTTCCGCGTCGGCGGACCGGCGCAAGCCTTGTTCATGCCCGAGGACGAAGCCGATCTCGCCTATTTTCTGGCGAACCTTCCCGCCGAGATCGCCGTGACAGTCGTCGGCCTCGGCTCCAATCTGATCGTGCGCGATGGCGGCGTCTCCGGCGTGGTGATCAGGCTGGGCCGCGGCTTCAATGAGATCGTCATCGAAGACCGTAACGTGCGCGCCGGCACCGCGGTGCCCGACGTCAAAGTCGCGCGTGCGGCGCAGGAGGCGGGGGTCGCCGGCTTGTCGTTCCTGCGCGGGATTCCGGGCGGCATCGGCGGCGCGCTGCGCATGAATGGCGGCGCCTATGGGGCCGAGACCAGGAATGCGCTCGTGCAAGCGCGGGCGGTCGATCGGCATGGCCGCATCTGCATCCTGACCAACGCCGACATGGATTTCTCCTATCGGCATTGCGGCGTGCCCGAGGACTACATCTTCACCCAAGCGCTGTTCGCCGGAGAACGCGGCGATCCGGCGATCATCGCCGCCGAAATGGAGAAGATTACCGAGTCGCGCGAGGCGACGCAGCCGATCAAGAGCCGCACCGGCGGCTCGACGTTCAAGAATCCGCCCGGACAAAAGGCCTGGCAGCTCATCGATGCTGCCGGCTGCCGCGGCCTGCGCATCGGCGATGCGCAGGTCTCGGACATGCACTGTAATTTTTTGATCAATGTCGGCAATGCGACAGCCGCCGACATCGAGACGTTGGGCGAGACCGTGCGCGCCCGTGTGCAGGACAATTCCGGCGTCGTGCTCGAATGGGAGATCAAGCGCATCGGCGTCGCTGCGGAATCTTGACGCCACTCGCCGCGATGCTCTCGACGTTTTGCCATTTGTCGATTCTATTGTGATCAAAGCGAATCAGGCGGTCCGCCAAGGTAGAACCTGAGGATGACCAAGCACGTCGCCGTTCTCATGGGTGGCTGGTCGGCGGAACGCGACGTCTCGCTGCGATCCGGCCGCGCCTGCGCCGCTGCGCTGCGGCGCGTCGGCTATCGGGTCACCGAGATCGATGTGACCAGGGACATCGCCGCGGTACTCGCCGCCGCCAAACCCGATATCGCCCTGAACGTGCTGCACGGGCGGCCCGGCGAGGACGGTACGCTGCAGGGCCTGTTGGAACTGCTCGGCATTCCTTACACGCACTCCGGCGTCATGGCGTCGGCGGTGGCGATGCGCAAAGACTACGCCAAGACGCTGTTCCGCGCCGCCGGCGTGCCGGTTGCGCAGGATCTGTTGGCGTCGCGCCTGGAGGCGGCGAAACGCCACCTGATGCCGCCGCCCTATGTGATCAAGCCGATCGCCGAGGGCTCGAGCGTTGGCGTTTTCATCGTCACCGAAGCTCACCCGCATCCGCCGCAGGAGCTTTTTCGCGATGACTGGGCGTTCGGCGACTCAGTCATGATCGAGCGCTACATCCCGGGGAAGGAACTCACCTGCGCCGTGCTCGGCGACCGCGTGCTCGACGTCATCGAGATCGTGCCGGCCACCCGCTTCTACGATTATGAGGCGAAATACGCTGCCGGCGGTTCCAAACATCTCCTGCCGGCGCCCGTTTTACCAAATGTTTACCAGGAAGTCCGCAGACTCACACTGGCCGCCCATAACGCGCTCGGCTGCCGCGGCGTGAGCCGCGCGGACTTTCGCTATGACGATCGGGGGACGGGTGAGCTCGTATGTCTTGAAGTCAACACACAGCCGGGCATGACCGAGACATCGCTCGTGCCCGAGCTTGCCGCGTATGCTGGCATCACGTTCGATGAGCTGGTGCGATGGATGGTGGAGGACGCCTCGATCAGCCGCTGAGGCGGTCGGGGCCCGCAGCTGGGGAACAATTCGGCGCGCCGATTGACGCGCCGACACCAGGGTGCGCGCGCCGCGCGCGCCGCGTTCGCACCCCGTTGTCGATCCGGCTTCACGATGAACTGAAGGCTTTGCTGCCGCCGTGGCTGGGCGCCGCTTTTGGCTTTGGCCGGCGCTTCGTCGGCAAGCTCGTGCGCCTGCCGCCGCCGCGCGGCGCCGGCATTGCGGCCTCGATTTTGTTGCTGGCCTCCGCTCTCGGCTATGGCGTCGTCGCGGGAAATCATCTGCCGGTGGTCATCGACTGGGCCAAGAATGCGCGCGACGCGGTGGCCAATACGCTCGGCTTTCGCATTGCCGAGGTCTCGCTCTCGGGCGAGAAAGAAGTCAGCCGCGAAGAGATTCTGACGACCGCCGGCGTAACCGGCCGCGCCTCGCTCTTGTTCCTCGATGCGGACGCCGCGCGCGCGCGGCTGATGGCTAATCCCTGGATCAGCGACGCGGCGGTGCTGAAGCTTTATCCGGACCGCCTGCAGATCACGATCACCGAGCGACGGGCGTTCGCGCTGTGGCAGAAGAACGGCCACGTCCAGGTCATCGCCGCCGACGGTACGGTGCTCGAGCCCTTCGTCGAGAGCCGTTACGTCAACTTGCCGCTCGTGGTCGGCCAAGGTGCGGAGCGGCAGGCCAAGGACTTTCTCGACATTCTCGCCGGCTATCCCGAAATCGCCAAGCAGATGCGGGCCGCGATCCTGGTGGCGCAGCGGCGCTGGGATCTGTTGCTCAAGAACGGCATCGATATTCAGCTGCCGGAGACCAATGCGGCGGTTGCGCTTAATCGAGTGGTCACGCTCGATAAAGACAAAAAGCTGTTGTCGCGCGACATCACCATCGTCGATATGCGCTTGCCCGATCGGGTGACGGTGCGGTTATCCGACGCCGCCGCGCAGGCGCGCGACGAGGCGATCAAGGCCAGCCAGAAGAAGAAGGGGGGCAACGCATGAACGCCCTCCATTACGGCCTCACTCCCAAGATGAAGCCGATCTCGCCGCGGCGGAGCGCACTCGTCGCCGCGCTCGATGTCGGCTCGAGCAAGGTCGCGTGCATGATCGCGCGCCTGCGGCCGCATCCGCCGCAGCAGGTGTTGACCCGCCGGACCCATGCGGTCGAGGTGATCGGCTTCGGCCACACCGGCGCGCGCGGCATGAAGGCCGGCGGGGTGGTCAATCTCGCCGAAGCCGAGGAAGTCATCCGGCTCGCCGTCGATGCCGCCGAGCAGATAGCGTCGGTCGAAATCGAGTCGGTGGTGCTGTCGGTCTCAGCCGGCCGGCTGGCCAGCGAATTGTTCGCCGCCGATGTCGATATTGTCGGCTCCACGGTCTCCGAGGGCGACATCGCGCGCGTGCTCGCCGCCGGCAGCCGGCATTCGCTGCGCGACGGCCGTGCCGTGCTGCACTCGCTGCCGGTCGGCTATTCGGTCGACGGCGCCAACGGCATTCGCGATCCGCGCGGCATGCTCGGCAGCCGATTCGGCGTCGACATGCACGTCGCCACCACGGACATCGCCGCGGCGCGCAATTTGATGCTGGCGGTCGAGCGCTGCCATCTCGCCGTCGAGGCCATGGTCGCCAGCCCCTACGTGGCCGGCCTTGCGGTGCTTGCCGACGACGAGGCCGATCTCGGCGCGGCAATTGTCGAGCTTGGCGCCGGCACCACCACGATGGCGGTTTTTCTCAGCGGCCGGCTCGTCCACCTGGAGGGGTTCGCGCTCGGCGGCCACCACGTCACCACCGACATCGCCCGCGGGTTGAACGCCCGCGTCGCCGATGCCGAGCGCATCAAGACGCTCTATGGCGGCGTGCTCATCGGCGGATTGGACGAGCGCGACATGATCACGGTGCCGCCGATCAGCGACGACGAGCGCGAACAGGCGCAGTTCGTGTCGCGGGCGACGCTCGTACAAATCATCAAGCCGCGGGTGGAAGAGATTCTCGAAATGGTGCGCGACCGCCTTGCCGCCTCGCCGTTCGCTGCCGAGCAGCGCGGGCACGTGATCCTCACCGGCGGCGCAGCGCAGCTCGCCGGCCTGCCTGATCTCGCCGCGCGCATTCTCGGCCGTCCGGTCCGTATTGGCCGGCCGCTCGGCGTTTCCGGGTTGCCGGACGCCGCCAAGGGCGCAGCCTTCGCGGTGGCGGCAGGACTTTTGGTGTACCCGCAGGCGGCGCATCTCGAACATTTCGAGCAGCGGCGCAAGCGACAATCGATGAACGGCACGGGCAGCTACATCACCCGCGTCGGACAATGGCTTCGCGAGAGCTTCTGATGGCCCCCAGATCGCAAGCTAGAGACTTGGAACGGCCGGCGGCGGACCGGTCGGGGCAAAACTGTTCTAAGGCCCGCGTGGAGCACGCCCGCGCGAGGAAGAAGAGGCAAACATGACCATTAATCTGAATATTCCCGACATCCGTGAGCTCAAGCCACGGCTGACCGTCTTCGGAGTCGGCGGCGCGGGCGGCAACGCCGTCAACAACATGATCACCGCCGGTCTGCAGGGCGTCGATTTCGTCGTTGCCAACACCGACGTCCAGGCGCTGACCATGTCGAAAGCCGAGCGCATCGTGCAGATGGGCGTGCAGGCGACCGAAGGCCTCGGCGCCGGTGCCCATCCCGAGGTCGG
>JASHVN010000607.1 GCA_030044555.1 Xanthobacteraceae bacterium
CGTTGATGACGGAACAAATAAGTGAAATGGTTGATTCTTGATACTCACAGGAGCTGAAGTTATTTCATCGCTAAAAGCTGTTCATCAAACAGACATAAAAGTTAGTTTTGATTGCTCCAACAACAAGCTAGAGCAGAATGGCGATCCAAATAAAACCCATTCTGCTTTAGTGTCCCGATTCCGAAGTTCGCATGTGCTGGCGGTTACTTTGATGCGAACTTCGGAATCAAAGGGACACTAGCAATTTAATGATTCTAGTGTGGGTTTTTGGATTTGAAGTTCCTACTCGAGTTTGCCGCCGGATCTTAGGAACTTCAAATCCACCACACTAGCGCCGGGTGGCGATCGGCGTTCCGCGCTTTTTGTTGTAGCGGTGAATGCTAACCTCGGCCCACACGCCGTTTAGATGATACGGATCGCTGCGTGTGAACGCATCGACCGCGGCGCGGTCCGCGGCGTCGATGACAAAAATGCTGCCGACGGGGGTCTCGCCGTCGTCGGCGACGAGTGTGCCGGCAGTCACCACGTCGACCTTGTGCTCCTCGGCGCGATCGAGATGCAGACGATGCGCGCGGTAATGCTTGGCCCGCGTCGGCAATATGTCTTTCTTATCGAGCGCGTGTACGACGAACAGCATAGGCGCAATATACTCCTCCGCCGCGCGAGTGGGAGAGGGATTTTGTTGGCGCACCGTCGCTGCGCCGCTCCCCGCGGGGAGCGGCGGAGGCAGCAGCATCACCTGTGCTTTTAGCCGGGAGAGCTTACGCCCTTCGCCTTGAAATCACATACGACTCATCAAAGAACCACAGGCCGCCACGGTCGCGCAGGACCGAGCGCGTGGCATCGATGTAGCGGCCGTCGGCGGCGGCCTCGGCGACGCGGTCGTCTTCGACCTGCGCCACGTAGATCGCCGCGTTCCAGGCGGCGAACAAAGTCGAGGTGCCGATCGATTCAGAAATCTCCGACGGCAGCGTATGCATCACGTAGCGGAACAGCGAGCGATTGTCCGCATAGGCGTTGAAGTTCAGGTCGCGGCCGGCGGCGCCAAGATCGTGCTTGACCGCTTTGAGGATCTGATGGCGGTCGTGAATGAACGGATTGTCTTCGGGCCACACCTTCTGAATGATCTCCATGCCCGGATCGTGGCCGTGCGAATGGATGGCGATGAGCCGGCCGCCAGGGCCCAGCGCGCGGGCGAGCGGGCCGATCACCCGCGACGCCTTGAACTCGAGCGAAGCGCGCGCGCGGTAGGGCTGAGAGGCGATGACGAGGTCGTAATTGGCGAGCGTGCCGCCGGGCTTGGGAATAATCGGATCGAGCAGGAAGCGGTGGTCCTCGCGATAAATGACGAGCACTACCGGGCGCTCATAGATCGGATTGCCGGTGCGCGGGGAGACACCAGCCTTCCAGTTCAGCGCCAGGAACGGCTCGAGATCGATGATTTGCTGCTCGAAGCGATGCGCCGAATTGCCCATCAGAGGCAGCTCGTGCCAGACCAGACTTGAGGCGGCATTGAGCGATTTTACGTGCAGCCACGGCGCGTCGGCATAGGCGAGGTTGGTCAGCACCAATACGGTCGCCGGGTGCTCGAAAAACCGGTCCGCCATCTTCTGCAAGGTCAGGCGGATGTCCTCGAGGCTGATCTCCTTGCCGACCATGTAGAACGGCATATGCGGAAAGCGGTCGTGCATGGCGCGCATCACGCGCGTGAGCACGCTGCCGTCGCCGACGCCGGCGTCGAACACGCGCGCCGCCGGCGGCCGCGGATGAATGTGGGCCAACTCGTCGGAGACACGGTTGGCCACTTCCCATTTCTCGCTGCAGGTATTGACGAAGAGCAGATATTTTTGCCGGTTGTCGAAGAAGCGGAAGTTGCGCTGCGGATCGCCGGGTGTTGACGGGGGCGGCGGCGCTGCCGGGGTGAGCGGTGTCGCCTCTACGGTGACCGCTGCTGCGGGCGCCGGATTGGCTGGGGCTGCTGCGCGCGGCCGTTCGATAATAGTCGGCCGGTCGTGGGCAGGGTGGGAGGCCATGAAATTGTGGATCCGGTCAAGGGTGTCGGTGGTAATGCGCCCGCCGTTGCGCAGCCGGGCCGCGAGCTTGCCGTCGTTGACCGCGCGCCGGCCGAAGGTCGACTCGGCTAGTCCGGTCTGTCGGCAATAATCCGATATTTCCTGCAAGAGTTGCTGGGCATTCATGGGCGCCGCTCCCTCAAGGCTTCCTCGATCTGGTGCCGCCGCTTTGTCGTGTTTCTCGTGGTTGTTGCATGGAAGCGAACCAAGGTGTGGGCCGAGCGTCAACCACAAATCTGCCCACTATATAAGTGGGCAATTTTATGGGATGAATCCCTTATCGAGAGTGGGCAGTTTGCATGTCCGCGGCTTCAGCCGGTCAGGGGTTTGTCGCCAGCGGCGCCGCAGGTTTTTGGTCTGTGGTCTCCGACCGTGCTCCTAAAGCGGGGCGCGCTTCGTCGCCTCGCCGATCGCGGACCTCCGTGACCTGGCGGCCGTATGGTATCGTGGCGAAAAGGGGAGGGAGCGCATGCGCCTTGAGAACAAAACCGCACTCGTAACCGGCGCTGGGTCGGGCATCGGGCAGGCCATCGCCGAAACTTATGCGCGCGAGGGCGCGCGCGTCGCTCTTGCCGACATCGATTTCGACGGCGCGAAAAAGGCGGCGCGTGCCATCGGCAACAACGCCATCGCCATGCGCTGCGACGTGACGCAGAAATCCAACTTGGTGGCGGCGGTCGAGGACACGCTGGCGGCGTTCGGCGATCTCGACATTCTGGTCAACAATGCTGGCACGACGCACGTCAACAAGCCGCTGCTCGACATTACCGAAGACGAGTACGACCGCACCTTCGCGGTCAACGTCAAAGGCGTGTTTCTCGGTTGTCAGGCCGTGGTGCCGCATTTTCGCAAGCAGGGCGGCGGGGTCATCATCAATATCGGCTCGACCGCGGGTTTGCGGCCGCGGCCCGGCGTTGCCGCCTATAGCGCCACCAAGGGCGCCGTGCACACGCTGACCAAGGCGCTCGCCGGCGAACTTGCGCAGGACCGCATCCGCGTCTGCGCCATTGCGCCGGTGGCGACCGAGACGCGGTTATTGCCGAGTTTTCTCGGGCCGGCGCCCGGCATGCGCGAGAAATTCATTGCGACGGTTCCGTTGGGACGCCTGGCGGTCG
>JASHVN010000608.1 GCA_030044555.1 Xanthobacteraceae bacterium
GTGACCTCGCTCGCCTGTATCGGCGACGGCAGGCAGTCGGGCACTTCGGGCTCGCCGTCTATCCTCAACGCCTCCCCGGAAGCGGCGGCGGGCGGCGGACTTGCGCTCCTGAGAACCGGCGACCGCGTGCGCATCGACCTCAACAAAGGCAGCGCGGATATTTTAATCTCGCAGGGCGAGTTCGCCGAGCGCGCTGCCGCGCTGAAGAAGAACGGCGGCTACCATTATCCCGCAAGCCAGACGCCATGGCAGGAAATCCAGCGCGCCATGGTCGATCAGCTCGGCAACGGCATGGTGTTGGAGCCGGCGCCGAAATATCAGCGCATTGCCCAGACATCTGTGCCGCGCGACAACCACTGAGGCGGCTCATCTGCCAGATTTGTTCCTGCCGGAGAACTGCTCCCAGACCTTGATCCAATTCGATTGAATCGGATCAAGGTCTAGATTTTTCCTTTGAGCATGATCTTATCCGAAAACCGGTGTCCACTTTTCGGGATCATGCTCTAAAGGCCTGTTCCTGCCGCGACCTTCGTGGCAGGCTGACGGCCCAATAAACGCCAGTGTGACTAGGTATTTCCATGAGCCATTCGCGTCCATCCACCGCCGACAAGCGCAAAGCGTTTCGCAAGCTGCACAAGTCCGGCTGCTTCGTCATTCCCAATCCGTGGAATGTCGGCAGCGCGCGTTACCTGCAAGATCTCGGCTTCAAGGCGTTGGCGACCACCAGTTCCGGGTACGCCCATGCGCAAGGCTATCCCGATGGCGGGCAGAGCCGCGAGCAGGTGCTGGCGCATTTTGCCGAGTTGGCTGCGGCGACCGACGTGCCGCTGAATGCCGATTTCGAGGACGGCCTTGCCGACAGCCTCGAAGGCGTGGCCGAAAGCGTTGCGCTTTGCGTCGCGACCGGAATCGCCGGACTTTCCATCGAGGACTCGCCCAATGACGGCAAGACCCCGCTCTACGATCTGGAAACCGCCGTCGCGCGCGTGAAAGCCGCGCGCGCGGCAATCGACCGCGCTGGCGGCGATGTGGTGTTCACCGCGCGGGCGGAAAATTTCGTGCGCGGCGTCAACGACCTTGACGACGCGATCCGGCGGCTGAGGGCCTATGCGGCGGCCGGCGCCGACTGCCTCTATGCGCCCGGCATCAACAAGCGCGAACAGATCGAAGCCGTGGTCCAGGCGGTTGCGCCGAAGCCGGTGAACTTCCTCAACAGCGGCGCCTTCGGCTTCGCGGTGAGCGACCTTGCGGCGATGGGCGTACGGCGGATCAGCGTCGGCGGCTCGCTGGCGCGTGTCGCCATGCACGCTTTCGTCCGTGCCGCGAACGAAATCGTCACTGAGGGCAAATTCGACCGCTTCGGCGGGCTGATCACCAATACCGAGCTAAACAAGTTCTTCGCCGAAGATCGCAAGAAGCTCGTGCCATGACAGCCTCCGAACCACATCCGCGGACCGGCCAGCCGGTCGGCCTCCCGGTCGAGAACACATCGCCGGCGCCGCGCCCAGGGCCGGTCACGCTCAAGGGCCGCTACGGGCACATCGAGAAGCTCCTGCCCGAACATGCGGCGGAGCTGTGGTCGGTTTTTGCCGGCCACGATCGCCTGTGGACTTACATTTCGACGGACGGGCCATTCGCGAACTTCGAGACGTTTTCGGCGTTTATCGGCAAGCGCGCGGCAGCTACCGACCCCTATGCCTACGCGATCGTCGACACGGCGGGGCGCTTCGTTGGTTATTTTACGCTGTTGCGGATCGCGCTGGAGATGCGGGTTATCGAGGTCGGCCACGTGCTCTATTCGCCGGCATTGCAGCGGACGCCGCTCGGCACCGAAGCGCAGTATCTGCTCGCCAAATACGTGTTCGAGACGCTGGGCTATCGCCGCTATGAGTGGAAATGCGACGCGCTCAATGCGGCGTCGCGGCGCGCCGCGCTCCGCTATGGGTTCGTCTATGAGGGCACCTTCCGCCAGTACATGATCAACAAGGAGGGCCGCAACCGCGACAATGCCTGGTTCTCCATGCTTGATCGCGAATGGCCGCTGCGCAAGCGCCACTTCGAGCGCTGGCTCAATCCGGAGAATTTCGACGGCGAGGGCCGGCAGAAGATCAGTCTTTCAGATTTGAACGGGCAGCAGGGTGAGGGAGGAAGCGAAGGGAAAGAATGAATGGCAGAATAGAGGGCAAAGTCGCGCTGGTGACGGCGGCCGGTCAAGGCATCGGCCGGGCGATCACGGAAGCCTTCATTGCGGAGGGCGCAAGCGTGATCGCGAGCGATCTAGCCGTGGACAAGCTCGACGGCCTGAAAGTCAAACAACGCCGCAAGCTCGACGTGCGCTCGCTCCCTGAGATCGAGGCGCTTGCCCGCGATATCGGCAGCGAATTCGGCGCGCTCGATATTCTGGTCAATTGCGCCGGCTACGTGCATCAGGGCAGCGTGCTCGAATGCTCCGAGAAGGATTGGGATTTTTCCTTCGACCTCAACGTCAAATCCATGCACCGCACGATCAAATCCTTCCTGCCGGCAATGCTGGAGAAGAAGTCGGGCGCGATCATCAACATCTCCTCGGCGGTGTCGTCGATTCGCGGCGTGCCCAACCGTTACGCTTACGGCGCGACCAAAGCCGCCGTGATCGGCCTCACCAAGGCCGTCGCCGCCGATTTCATCAAACAAGGCATTCGCTGCAACGCCGTCTGCCCCGGCACGATCGAATCGCCGTCGCTCGACGAACGCATCACGGCGCTGTCGAAGGAAACCGGCCGCTCGTTCGCGGCGGTGCAGGAGGATTTCGTTGCGCGCCAGCCCATGGGCCGATTGGGCACGCCGGCAGAAGTCGCCGCGCTCGTCCTCTTCCTCGCCAGCGACGCGGCAAGCTACATTACCGGCCAGGCCCATCTCGTCGATGGCGGGATGGCGCTTTAGAGCATGATCCCGAAAAAGCCTGCCCTCGGACTTGATCCGGGGGTGGAAACCGGTTTTCGGATAAGCATGCCCTCGGGCTTGACCCGAGGGATCATGCTCAAAAGAAAAATCTAGGCGGCATCATCACGCATGCACATTCTCATCACCGGCGCGTCAGGAATGATCGGTCGCAAGCTCGTGGCGCGCCTGGTCGAGGCCGGCGAACTCAATGGCCGCACAATCGAAAAGCTGACACTGACCGATGTCGGCGCACCGCAGCCGCCGGAGAAATTCGCCGGCAAGGTCGATGCATTCGGCGCCGACATCGGCGATCCGGCAACGGCCGCGCGGGCGCTCGCCGGCCGGCCGGACACGATCTTCCATCTTGCGGCGGTGGTTTCCGGCGGAGCCGAGCTCGATTTCGAAAAAGGCACCCGCGTCAATCTCGACGGCTCGCGGGCGCTTCTGGAAGCCGTTCGCAAGAGCGGCGGAGACTATCGGCCGCGCTTGGTCTTCACCTCGTCGATCGCGGTGTTCGGGGCGCCATTTCCGGACACCATTGCGGACGATTTTCATCTGACGCCGCTCACCTCCTACGGCGCGCAGAAGGCGATGGTCGAATTGTTGCTCGCCGATTACACCCGCCGCGGCTTCGTCGACGGCGTCGGCATCAGGCTGCCGACCATCTCGGTGCGGCCGGGGCGGCCGAACAAGGCAGCGTCCGGGTTTTTCTCCTCGATCATCCGCGAGCCGCTGGCCGGCGAGGAGGCCGTGCTCCCGGTCGAAGACAGCGTGATGCATTGGCACGCAAGTCCGCGCGCAGCGGTGGGCTTTCTCATTCACGCCGCCGGGCTGGCGGGCGGAAAGCTCGCGCCGCGCGTCAATCTGACAATGCCCGGCGTCGCCTGCACAATTGCCGAGCAGATCGCGGCGCTGCGCCGGATCGCCGGCGACAAAGTGGCCGCGCGCATCCGCCGCGAACCCGATCCGCTCATCGCCGGAATCGTCGCCGGCTGGCCGCGCCGGTTCGATCCGCGCCGCGCGCTCGCGCTCGGCTTTAAGGCCGAGACTTCATTCGATGCGATTATTCGCGTCCATATCGAGGACGAGCTCGGCGGCAAGGTCGCCATATAGGCACGCGATTCCCTTTTCATGCGCGGCGCGTAGCATCTATTTTGCCGAGATGCGCTTTTCCAGCCCGCTTATCCCCGCCATCTTGGCGCGCCGCTACAAGCGCTTTCTCGCCGACGTGGCGTTTGCCTCCGGCGAGGTGACGACAGTGCATGTCAGCAATCCGGGCGCCATGACCGGCCTCAACGCGCCAAGCTCCAAGATATGGCTGTCGGACTCGCAGAACCCGTCGCGCAAGCTCCGCTACTCCTGGGAACTGGTCGAAACCGATCTCGGCAGCGGCCCCGAACTCGTCGGCGTCAATACGATCAAGCCCAATGCGCTTGTCGCTGAAGCGCTGCAGGCTGGGCTTATTCCGGACCTGCGCGGCTATCCGACCATCCGCCGCGAGGTGAAATACGGCTCCAACTCACGCGCCGATTTCGTGCTCGAAGATGGCAAGCGGCCGCGCTGCTATCTGGAAGTCAAAAACGTCCATCTCATGCGCGAGCCGCGGCTCGCGGAATTTCCCGATTGCGTCACCGCCCGCGGCACCAAGCACCTCGACGACCTCGCCAGCATGGTCAAGCAGGGCGCCCGCGCGGTGCTGCTCTTCGTCATCCAGATCCCGTCGGCGGAGCGCTTTGCCGTCGCCGGCGACATCGACCCGACCTACGCGGCGGCCTTCGCGCGGGCGCGCGATCGGGGCGTAGAAATGCTGGCGTGGCGCTGCAAAGTCGCCGTAGAGGGCATTGAGCTCGTCAAGCCGGTTCCAATGAGTGCCCCCTAGGCGGCGGCCGCCGCTGCCGTTTTGCTTGCCTTATGCGGGCTTATGCTTACATTTACGGTCCAATCGGCGGCACTCAGCCGCTCCCCTTGCCGCTGACGTTTCTAGACCATCATGACTTACGTCGAAGCAGCCTCGGCGCCGCTGCGCAAAACCGGGCAGATCAAGATTCACGGCGCTGCCGCCTTCGAAGGCATGCGCAGGGCCGGCCGGCTTGCGGCCGAGTGCCTCGATATGCTGGTCGGTGAGATCAGGCCCGGCATCTCCACCGACCGGATCGACCGGCAGGTCTACGAGTTCGGCATGGACCACCGCGCCATGCCGGCGACGCTGATGTACCGCGGCTACCGGAAGTCCACCTGCACCTCCATCAACCATGTGGTCTGCCACGGCATCCCTTCGGAAAAGCCGCTGCGCGACGGCGACATCCTCAATGTCGACGTGAC
>JASHVN010000609.1 GCA_030044555.1 Xanthobacteraceae bacterium
GGACCATACAAGCTTTAACAGAACAGACTTTAGGGGAGAGCGACATACTTGTGGCCAATGTCCCGATTGTGGCTAGAAATGGGGGTTCAGCCGATGGCGAAAGCTCTCGCGTCAAAGAGCAAATCGATATCATTGCAACGGAATGCGGAAGGCCCGGACGTGCAAGCGTTGAAAGACGAAAATGCCCGGCTTCGGGAGCTCGTGATACAACTATCCGAACTCGTCATTAAAAACATCGTCGATACCTTTGAAAACAATGACGATTGAGACGCGGCCGGTTCCGGCCACGAGATGCATCGGGTGCTTGGCGCGCAAAAGGCGCGTCAAGAGCGGGCGCGTTCCGCGCTAAGCTCTCAGAGCGGGATAAGTTTCTTTGAGTCGTTATTCCGCTCTGGCTTCTTGTTGGAGCATGATCCCTCGGGTCAAGCCCGAGGGCATGCTTTTCCGAAAACCGGTATCGACCCTCGGATCAAGTCCGAGGGCAGGCTTTTTCGGGATCATGCTCTGGCTTCTTGTTGGAGCATGATCTTTTCCAAAAACCGATTCCACTTTTCGGGATCATGCTCTAACGCAGCAAACGCTGCACGGCCGACGACCATGCGGCCAGTTTTCGCTCGCGCATGGCGGCGTCCATTTGCGGCGTGAAGCGGCGCTCGCATTGCCATTGCGCCGCAAAGCGATCCGGCTCGGGGAAGAAGCCCGAGTGCAATCCGGCCAGATAGGCGGCGCCGCGCGCGGTTGTTTCCCGCACCTGCGGGCGGTCGACGAGACAGCCGGTGAGGTCGGCAAGGCGCTGCATGGTCCAGTCGGAATTGGCCATGCCGCCGTCGACGCGCAAAATTTTCAGCGCATCCTTTGCGGCCGGCCAATCCGCGCGCATCGCCGCCAGCAAATCCGCGGTCTGAAAGCAGACGCTTTCGAGCGCGGCCTGCGCCAGCTCCGCCGGGCCGGTGGCGCGCGTGAGTCCGAACAGCGCGCCGCGCACGTCCGGCCGCCAATACGGCGCGCCCAGTCCGACGAAAGCCGGAACGAGAATCACCTCCTGCGTCGGGTCTGCGATTGCGGCGCGCGCGCTCGCCGCTTCCGCGCTGTCGACGACGCGCAGACCGTCGCGCAGCCATTGCACCGCCGCGCCGGCGACGAAGATCGAACCTTCCAGTGCGTAGCTGCGCTCGCCGCCGAGCTGATAGGCGATGGTGGTGAGGAGCTTGTTGTTGGAAGTCACCGGCGTGCGCCCAGTGTTGAGCACGGCGAAGCAGCCGGTGCCGTAGGTCGATTTGAGCGCGCCCGGCGCAAAGCACGCTTGCCCGATCAGCGCCGCCTGCTGGTCGCCGGCAATGCCGCAGATCGGGATTGCGGCGCCGAATATTTGCGGATCGGTCAGGCCGAAATCGGCGGCGCAGTCGCGGACCTCCGGCAGCACACTGCTCGGTATGCCGAGGAGCGCGAGCAGCTGATCGTCCCAGCACCCTTGGTGAATGTCGAAGATGAGTGTGCGCGACGCATTTGTCGCATCGGTGGCGTGCACCTTGCCGCCGGTGAGCCGCCAGAGCAGATACGAATCGACGGTGCCGAAGGCGAGTTCGCCGCGCGTCGCCAGATCGCGCGCGCCCGGCACGTGATCGAGCAGCCAGCCGAGCTTGGTGCCGGAGAAATAGGGATCGAGCAGGAGACCGGTCTTCGCCGCGAACAGCGGCTCATGCCCGTCCGCACGCAACCGCGCGCACAAATCCGCGGTGCGGCGGTCCTGCCAGACGATAGCGCGGTGCAGCGGCTGACCTTTGGTCCGCTCCCATACGAGCGTGGTCTCGCGCTGATTGGTCATGCCGATCGCGACGATGTCTCGCGCTGCGGCGCCGGCCTGGCGCATGGCCTCGCGGCAGGTCTCGATGCTGGTCGACCAAAGATCTTCGGGGTCGTGCTCGACTTGCCCGTCGGCTGGAAAATGCTGCGGAAATTCCCGCTGCACCAGCGATGCGATCGACATATCGGCGCGGAACAGAATCGCCCGCGTTGACGTCGTCCCCTGATCGATGGCGAGGACATAACGTGTCACCCGCTCCTCCCTGCTGCCCGATCGCGCCGGTGGAGTTTTGATTCTAACATTCGCATAAGATCCCGCCGACCCGAGGGATCATGCTCCAACAATAAGCCGGAGCAGAATGGCGATTCAAATAAAACCATTCTGCTCCAGAAGCTGACCACCACGGCTTATAATAACACTGCCGCGGAGGGGAATCCGCGGCAGTGCATCGTCGCTTCGGACACTGATCGCCCGCGCTCTCGGCAAGAGCGCGAGCCGGCATGTCAAACGGCGCGGCGGGCCGATCGTGAACTTTAGTCGAAGGCGCCCGGAAACGTTTGGACGACCTGACCGGTGGCCACGTTCACCAGCAGTAGATCCGGTCCATATTGGACATATTGGAAGCCGGGATCAGGCGGCGGCAATCCCATCCCCGCCCAGCCCGTGTAGTAGTAAGTCGGGCTGCGCCAGAACAGCGGCGGCAGGATCGCTCCGACCGCCCATGCCCGATAGGCATAGCCGGGCGGGTAGGCCCATGGGTGCGGGAAATGGACCGGATGCCATGCGAAAGGATGGCCGTGGAAGACAAACGGGCCTGGGCGGAATCCGGGATGCATCGGTCCAGGATGCATCGGCCCCGCCATATGCGGACCACCCGGCGGACCGTGCGGGACGAAGCCTGGATGACCGCCCGGCGGACCATGCGGAACGAAGCCTGGATGACCTCCCGGATGCCCGGGCGGAGGCCGTCCGCCTGGATGGTGGTCAGGTGGCCCCCCTTGGGCCATAGTCATGGTCGGTACTGCGAGCGCAAACATCGCAGCGATGGCAAACGCGCGTAGCATGGTAGCTCCTGTGAGTTTTGTGGCGAACAGCCCCAACACGAAAGTATCGATTCCCCAGGATAAAGCATCGATTCCCTGGGATAAAGTAACGCACCGTCGCCCACAACCCATAGCCCAATCATGGGGTTATGGCTGCAACATGGCTTTCACAAGACATGGTCTTCACAAGACATGTCTTCACAAAACATGTCTTCACAAAACAATAGCTGGCGGCCGCTCGAACGGGATGACTTTTCCTTTAATTCGCGCTTTAAAGCGCAGCGGTGTCGGCTTCGCCGGTGCGGATGCGAACCGCGTGGTCAAGCGCGGTGACGAAGATTTTGCCGTCGCCGATCTGTCCGGTTTTCGCCGCCCCCGCAATGGTGTCGACGACCTTGTCGACCTGCTCGGACGGGCAGGCGATTTCCAGCTTGATCTTGGGCAGAAAACTCACGGCATATTCGGCGCCGCGAAAGATTTCCGTGTGGCCCTTCTGCCGTCCGTAACCCTTCACTTCGGTGACCGTTAGCCCTTGCACGCCGATGCGGCCGAGCGCGTCGCGGACTTCATCGAGTTTGAACGGCTTGATGATGGCCATGACGATTTTCATACGTTCGCTCTCCTTCGCGCGCAGTCGGCTCTGTAGACGCGGCCGAACCGTTCAAACACCATGCCAGCCCGGCGGAACCGCTGTGATGCGAGACTAAACTCGCAAAAATTCGGCTAAATGCGTGATCGAAGTGCGCAGTTGCGTCAGCAAGGCGTGCGCCGCCGGCTGCTCAGTTGCCAGCGTGCACAAATGTTAGGCGTCGGCGCTCGCGAATGCGCGGGACGAGGTCTCTATTCATTGCACAGACTTCTATTGCACAGACGTCTATTGCAAGGCTTCGCCGTGCTGCGTCACGTCGAGGCCTTCCATTTCGGCCTGGGTGTCGACACGCAGCGCTGTGAAGGCCGAGACCAGCTTGAGCAGCACAAATGTCGCGCCGGCGGACCAGGCGAGCGTGACCACGATGCCGTAAAGCTGGACGAGGACTTGCGCCGGATGGCCTTCCAGCAATCCGGAGACGCCGCCGACGGCGCGCGTGGCGAAAATTCCGGCAAGCAGCGTGCCGGTCGCGCCGCCGATGCCGTGCACGCCGAACACGTCAAGCGAATCGTCGTAACCGCAGATGAGCTTGAGCGAGGTGCAGCTGTAAAAGCAGACCCCACCGGCGATGACGCCGATAATGAGACCATGCCATGGCAGCACGAAACCGGAAGCCGGCGTAATCGTGCCAAGACCAGCCACGGCGCCCGAGATCATGCCGAGCACTGACGGCTTGCCGCGGGTCCACCATTCGAGCGCCATCCAGGTGAGCGCTCCGGCGCAAGCGGCAAGATGGGTCGTCAGGATCGCAAACACGGCACGCGAGCCGGCCCCGAGGGCGGAGCCGCCGTTGAAGCCGAACCAGCCGACCCACAGGAGTCCAGTGCCGATGACTGCGAGCGAAAGGTCATAGGGTGCAAAATTATCGGTGCCGTAGCCGCGCCGCGCGCCGAGCACCAGCGCGCCGACCAGACCGGCGACGCCGGCGTTGAGATGGACCACCGTGCCACCGGCGAAATCGAGCATGCCGGCGCGGTCGAGAAAGCCGCCGCCCCAGACCGCGTGCGCGATCGGCACATAGACGATGAGGAGCCAAAGCGTGGAGAACCAAAGAAAGGCGGAAAAACGCATCCGGTCAGCCACCGACCCCGCAACCAGCGCCACGGTGATGACGGCGAAAGTCATCTGATACAGCATGAAAAGCGCTTCGGGGATCGTCGGCGCGAACGGACTGACAGTGTCCATTCCGATGCCGTTCAGCACGGCGCGATTGAACGTGCCGACGATTGGCCCGGCGCCCGTGAATGTGAGCGAATAGCCGACGACCATCCACAGTACCGAACACAGCGCAGTCACCGCGAAGGTCTGCGCCATGGTGGCGAGCACGTTCTTCTTGCGCACCATTCCGGCGTAGAACAGCGCCAGCCCGGGCAGCGACATCATCAGCACAAAGGCCGTCGCCACGATCATCCAGGCGGTGTCGGCCGGATCGATCTTGCCCGTCACCGGCGCTGTGGATTGCGCCGTGGCCGGAATAACGGCCACAAGCATGAAAGCCCCGGCCGCAGCCGTGGCGCGAACAAACGATCCCACCTTCATCTGGCTTTATCCCCTGGAACGAATTTCTGCCGCCGGAGCATGATCCCGAAAAAGCCTGCCCCGGACCTGATCCGGGGTGGAAACCGGTTTTCGGATAAGATCATGCTCAAAGGAAAATCCAGGCCTTGATCCAATTCGATCGAATCGGATCAAGGCCTAAAGAGCGTTGCCGCCGGTTTCGCCGGTGCGAATGCGCAGCGCATGGTCGATCGGCGTGATGAAGATCTTGCCGTCCCCGATCTGCCCGGTCTTGGCGGCGGTGCTGATGGCCTCAACGACCCGCTCCGCATCCTCGTCGGACACCGCGATCTCGATGCGGATTTTGGGCAGGAAATTCACCACGTATTCGGCGCCACGGTAGATCTCGGTATGGCCCTTTTGCCGGCCATAACCCTTGACCTCGGTGATGGTCATGCCGTGTACGCCGACGGCGATAAGCGCGTCGCGCACGTCCTCGAGCTTGAACGGTTTGATGATGGCCGTAACGAGTTTCATGGGAAGGCGCACTCCGCGGCAGGGGAGTGCACACTTTATCGGCAACGGCGCCGAGGTTTAAGCCAATTATTGCCGCCGGCTGCCATGTCAAAGGCGCGCCGGCCCATAGCCCCTGCCGTGGTCAAGCGATCAGTGCGGCGGAGATCGGTGCTCGCGGGCCGCAAGAGCAGTCAAGCCGCCCGTGCCTACCAGTATCATGCCCACCAGGATCAACCCGACGAAGACCGCAAGCGCCAGCGGTGCGCCGTCGCTATGAGGGGCGGCGCCGAACGCCTGCGCGCGCGCCACGCCGATGGATACGGCCGTCGCCGCAATCATGAGTGATGCGGCGAGCGATAAGGTCGCAAACAACTCGATCCCGGCGCGGTTTTTGGAGACTTTCTTCTCAATGGCGGGAGAGGCAAATCCGACCTTCCCGGCGAACTCAGTCATTTTAGGTATCCTGACGAATGAGCTGTCCTGGTTGGGTACCCTGGCGAATCACTTTTCTTGGTTGCAAGAATCCGCCCGCAAGCCGGCGCCCATTCGGCAAAACTTTGGCGAAGTCATTGACGAATAAGGGCGATTTCGTGGTTTTGGTTAACAGAAGGTTAATGCGAAGGGCGCCGCGCATTCATTGGCGGTGTGGTTTCGCAGCCACGCCTGCGGGGCAAGGCGACCCTCAGAGGGCTGGGATCGCCGCCGTCGGATTGAAATCCATGGTCACGTAGCGCGGCGCCGCGGTAACACGCGCGAGCCAGGCACGGACCGCCGGAAAGGCCGCGAGGTCGTAGCCGCAAAGATGCGCCACATGCGTATAGGCGTAGAGCGCGATGTCGGCGATGGAGTAACAATCGGCCGCGAAATAATCGTGCACGCTGAGATGTTTTTCCATCACGCCGAGTGCGCGGTGGCCTTCCTCCATCCAATCCTCGATGGCGTGGCTTTGCAGGTCGCGGCCGCCCTTGATCAGGGTGAGCCAGAAATACGCTGCGCCCAGATTGGGCTCGAGCGAGTGCTGTTCGAAGAACATCCACTGCAGCGCCTCGGCGCGGTCGATGCGGTCGTCGGGCACCAGCGGCGTGCCGCCGGCGATGTACCAGAGGATCGCATTCGATTCCGCGAGGTAGCGGCCCGGCGCCACTTCGAGCAGCGGGACCTGGCCGTTCGGATTCTTCATCAGGAACTCGGGCGTGTGGCTATCGCCCTTGAGGATGTCGATCTCGACCAGCCGATAGGGAATGCCCAGCTGCGCCAAGGCGAGGCGCGCCTTGTAGCTGTTGCCCGAACGCTGCATCGAATAGAGCGTAAACATCGCCGCTCCCACGCTCCTGTGCGGCACGATCCTAAGGTTGTAGCTATTGTTAGAACGCGGCGATGTCGTGACCGCGCACTTCACCGCCCTGGGCCATTGTAGGCGGGACGTCGGCAAAAGCCAGTCGGCAAAAGCCATGGGTAACCTGCGGTCGAGTTCCGCTTGCCGCAAAATGAGGGCGAATAAAGCCGGCACAGCGGGGACGCCGAGCGGAATAAGCGTTGCCTGGGTAACGCTGCGGGTGACGCGCGGCGCCAGCCAGAGTGCCGCAAACCCTGTCTTCTCCCAGGGACCGAAATCGGCGCGTCCTAAGCCCTGTCAAAAAAAACCGGGCTCCTCGTGCTCGTACCTTTTGTTGGGAACGATGCGTGCGCACACGATACGCTTGCGCTATCGCGCCACTGCGCGTCTCGCAGCATGTGCATCCAAATCCACTTAGGCTCCCCAAGCCAGGTGCGCATTTGCGCGCGCTCTACCGGGTTACCTCTATTGCTGCAGGAGACGGTATTTCAGGTATGAGCGGAACGCTCTCGGCTATCGCCGCCGCCGAATAATAATCCAGGGCGCGTCTA
>JASHVN010000610.1 GCA_030044555.1 Xanthobacteraceae bacterium
GAAGTTCTTCGCGCACCGTCTTCCATTTGCGAAATCCGCGATGCCTTTCAAATCGCGACCGCCACCGTGACCCGCCGAAATCGCACGAAACGACCGGTCGGACTCGCAGATGACGTAAAACCGGCCTCCCAAATCGCCATGACCCAAATCGTTTGGGCGTGTTGCATCCATGGCGAAGTAGCAGGGATTTCTAACCGCGCCCTCGTGGATTTTTTTGAAGTAAAGCGCGCGCGCCCTTTGCAAGACGACTTGGGCGATTCGACCTTCGCCTTGGCCGACATGGGCCCTCAGCCAAGCAGGGACGTCCGAAGCTTGTTCCGCGGCGAAAGATCGCGGCGACGCCGATAAGCCGATGGCGGCGATGAAGAGACAGAGGATATTGACGATAGCTCTCTTCATCCGGAAGCCTCGATACCGGTGGATGCCCACCGGAAAGTGGCGTCTGTTAGGTGCTGCAGGCCTCAAAACCCTGCCTCAGAATGTCCCCGGGCAGGTCACGCCCAATGAAGACAAGTCTGCTGTCGCGTCTCTCGCTCGGTTTCCACGGGCGCTGACGGGCGCCCTCGATCAGCATATGCACGCCCTGGACGACGAATCGCGCTTCGTCATCGATCATGGAGATGATCCCCTTCATCCGCAAGATATCCATGCCGAAACGCTGACTTCAGCAGTCACGTCATTTGCGGCCAGCCATGGCCCGTCTAAGACGAGCGCAACGCGCTATGGGCTCACACCACAGGACGATCGAATGACCGCGTTCGACGTTTACTTCGTCAGAGCGGCTCGGCGTCGATCAACACAAACGCCACGAGTGCGGGCTCGCTGGTGCGATTGCTCCAGGCGTGATTGGTGCCGCGCTGAATGAGCACGTCGCCCGCCTTCAGCAAGACTTCGCCTTCATCCATCATCGCGTAGATTTCGCCCGAGAGCACGATCGCGTAGTCTATCGTCGCCGTCTTGTGAAAGCCGGCGTGGCGCGGATTGTTGCGGTCAGTGGCTTCGGCGCGCCCGGAATCGTCGGGATGCGCGGCTTCACGGGCGAGCGCGGCGAGGCGCTCGGAATCGGGCGGATACTCGATGACGCGAAAGACCGAACCGTTCTGCGGCGGCGGCAGCCGGTGGCCGCGGGCGATGGCATCGGCGCTGCCGCGATTGTCGGCGGGCGTGCCTGCGGTTTCCCAAAGCTCATGCACGATGGCGCTGCCCTTGGTGCGCTGAAACACGTGCGGGGTAGGGGCATCAACGATGAAGATCGATTTTCCGGCGGCGTTATGGCCGGTCACGACGCGTCGGACTTTTCTCGGCATTGCTTTTCCTACTACTAAAGGACTCACAAATCGGGTCGTTCCTGCCCGTCGATCGCAATGGCCGCAAAAGCTTCGAAACAAATTGCGGTGTCAAGGGTGAAACCGCTCCGCGGCGCGCACGGCGCGCCCTTGACACCGCAATTTGTTCGAAAAACGCCGGCCGTTGCGATCGGCGGTTCTCTCTGATCGTTGGTGCCTGGTCGCTTGGCCTCAGTTTACGAATTTGCCTCTAACCGCCCGCGCGCATGCGCGTGAGCAATTCCTCGGTCGGATAGGAATCCGCCGGCAGGCCGTATTTGATCTGCATGGCCTTGACCGCCTGCCGGCTTTTGAGCCCGAGGAAGCCGTCGATCTTGCCGACGTCGTAGCCGGCGCGCGCCAACAGCGTCTGCAATTCCTTGACCTGATCGAAAGGCAACGCCGGCGGCGGGTTACCGTGATGGAGCGGCGCGGCGCCGGCAATGCGGGTCGCCAGATAGGCGGCGGTCGTCGAATAAACGAGCGAATTGTTCCACTGCAGATAGACCTGGAAATTCGGATAGACCAGGAACGCAGGCCCCAATCGCCCCATTGGCAAAAGTAGCGAGGCGGGGAGATTGTCGTCCGGCAGCGGCCGTCCGTCGGCGAGCGTGACGCCCCACGAAGCCCACTTGGCGCGCGGCAACTGGATGTCAAGGTCGGCCTGGTCCCACGGCAGCCGTGCCGGCACATGCACCTCGGTCAGCCACGGCTCGCCGCGCTTCCAGCCGAGCCCGACCAGATAATTCGCCGTCGAGCCGAGCACGTCGGGCGCGTCGTGGATGAGGTCGCGCTTGCCGGTGCCGTCGTAGTCGACCGCGTATTTGTAATATTCGCTCGGCATCATCTGCGTCTGGCCGAGTTCGCCCGCCCAGGAGCCGATCATCTCGGACGGCGTGAGATCGCCGCGCTGGATGAGGCGCAGCGCGTCAATCAGCTGCGGGCGGAATTTGTCGGCGCGCCGGCAATCGTAGGCGAGCGACGCAATGGAGCTGAGCGACGGATACTTGCCCATATTGGCGCCGAAGTCGCTTTCCAATCCCCAGAACGAGACGATGACCGGGGCGGGCACGCCGTATTGCTTCTCGATGCGGGCGAACACCGCGGCGTATTTCTTGATCAGCGCCTCGCCGCGGACGATGCGGTAATTGGCGGCCATGCGGTCGGAGAACTGCAGAAACGTCTGCGTGAAAACCCGCTGCCCGCGGTCGATGTTCACGATGCGCTGGTCGTAAGTCAGGTAAGGCGCGGCCTCGGCGATGGTGGCTTGTGAAACGCCGCCCGCCGCGGCCTCGCGTTCCAAGCCGGCGAGCCACGACGCATACGACCCCGATGTGCGGCATGGCACTTGAGCGGGCGGCTGGGCGGGCTCCTGAGCGGGTCCTTGAGCGTGCGCGGCGGTGCTCAAGAGCAGGCCGGCGAGCAAAATCACGACAGCTCTCATGTCACGTCCATCCGTTTGAGGGTTACTGCGCGCCAGCCTCAAGATACCAGTCCAGGATTTCTTCGCCGGTCCAGAAGAGAACGCCGTCGAATTTCCGCGCATAGTCGTAAATCGCTTCGAGATATTTGATGCGATGCGGCTGGCCGCTGATATAGGCGTGGATCGCAAGTGGAAAAATTTTTGCGCGCTGCGAGCCCTCGGCATAGAGCCGGTCGAACTGATCAACGGCGCGCCGGAACAGATAATCGCTTTGATGATGCTGCACGATCATCATCGGGATGTCGTTGAGCTCCACCGTGTAGGGCAGGGTGACCAGCGGCCCTTTGGCGGTGCGGATCGTCGTCGGCTCGTCGTCATAGACCCAGTCGCCGATATATTTGATGCCGGCCTCGGCCAGGAGTTCGGGCGTCTCCAGCGTCTGCGTGAGGCCGGGACCGAGCCAGCCGACCGGGCGCTTGTCGCAGAAGCGCTCGATCACCTCGAGCGAGTGTGCGATCATGGCTTTTTGATTCGATTCCGCGTGAATCGGTCCCTGCTGGTAGGCGTGACCCATGAATTCCCAGCGATCGGCACGGGCTTCTTCGGCAACGCGCGCGTAATCCTCGCAAACGCGGGCGTTGATCGCCAGCGTCGGCCGGATGCCAAGACGCTTGAACAGTTCGAAGAAGCGCCACACGCCGACCCGCATGCCGTATTCGTGCCAGCTCCAGTTCGGCACATCGGGGAGGAGCGTCTGTCCGGTCGGCGGCGCCAGCACCTGCCGCGCCATCGGCTTGCCGATGTCCCAGACTTCGAGATTGACGATGGTCCAGAATACCAGGCGCGCGCCGTCCGGCAGTTTGAGCGGCGGCCGGTCGACGATCGCAGAATAATCGGCGCGCTCGCGCGGCAGCAGCGTTTTCGCCGCCACTTTTCTGCCGGCCGTCCGCTTCTTCATTCGCTTCCCCTTCGTCCCATCGATACCGCGGCGACCGGCAGTGTGCGCACGACCATACGTCGCATGCCCGACGTCGACAATGTCCGGCGCTTTGCGTGGCAATTGAGGGGCGCGATCACATCCCCGTTAGGGCACGTCGGACGGCATTGCAGTCCGCGGCGAATGGAGCCTTGATGGAACCAAGGCGCCGGGGACCCATTATATTCCCAGCCATTCGATCTTACCTTGTTGTTCGCACTTGCTTTGTGGATTTGCGATGCCAGCCTCTGCCGCTTCTCCGCGCGTTCGAAGATCCGCCCCCACGAAGGACACGGCCGCGAGCGCCAGCGCGGAGCCAGCGCCGGTCGATGGCCAGCGTCAATTCTGGCTCGACGCCTTTCGCCATGTGCGCGCCGAGACCGAGCGGCGGGCGGCCTTCTTGTCCGCCGAGGATCAAGTGATCCAATCGATGCCCGATGCCAGCCCGACCAAGTGGCATCGCGCGCACGTCACCTGGTTCTTCGAAGAATTTTTGCTGCGCAAGTTCGTGCCCGGCTACAAACCGTTCGACGAACGCTTTGGCTATCTGTTCAATTCCTATTACGTGTCGGCGGGCCCGCGGCACGCGCGCCCGCAGCGCGGCGTGATCACGCGGCCGGGCGCCGCGGAGGTGACGGCCTATCGGGCGCATGTCGATCGGGCGGTCGCGGCATTGATCGAACGGGCCAGCGACCTTGCGTCTCTGGTCCCGATTATCGAGATCGGGCTCAATCACGAGCAGCAGCACCAGGAGCTCTTGCTCACCGACATTTTGCACGCATTCTCGCTCAACGCGACCCATCCGGCCTACGATCCACAATGGCAGTGGCCGGAGCAGGCGGATGGCGGCGCCGTCGCCGGCGCACTCATCTCCGGCATTCACCGCATCGGCCACGACAGCGGCGATTTCTGTTTCGATAACGAAAAGCCGGCGCATCAGGTGTTGCTGCAGCCGGTGTGGTTGTCGCCGTCGCTGGTGACCAACGGCGAGTGGCTCGAATTCATGGCCGACGGCGGTTACACGACGCCGACGCTGTGGCTGTCGGACGGCTGGAATACGGTCGAAGCACAGGGCTGGAAGGCGCCCGGCTATTGGCAGAGCATCGACGGTGTCTGGTTTGTCATGACGCTCGGCGGCTTGCGCCCGGTCGGGCCGAGCGTGCCGGTGTGCCACGTCAGCTATTACGAGGCCGATGCGTTTGCGCGCTGGGCCGGCAAGGATTTGCCGACCGAAGCCGAGTGGGAGGTGGCGGCGAGGACCAGCGGCGCGCTCAACGATGCTTTCGGCGTCGTGTGGCAATGGACGCGCAGCGCCTATTCGCCTTATCCGGGTTATCGCGCCACCGAGGGCGCACTCGGCGAATATAACGGCAAGTTCATGGTCAATCAGATGGTCTTGCGCGGGTCGTCGCTGGCGACGCCGGCCGGCCATTCGCGTCCCACGTACCGCAATTTCTTTTACCCCTCCGCGCGCTGGCAGTTCAGCGGATTGCGGCTTGCCGCATACCAACATTGAGTGAAAGCGAAGCGAATGAGTGTCAGAAGCGTTTTTCGCGCCTCCCATTCCCTGCCCAAGGGTGATTCCTTTGCCGCCGACGTGATTGCGGGCCTTGGTGCCGAACCGAAAAGCGTGCCGCCGAAATATTTTTACGATCTGGCCGGTTCGGCCTTGTTCGAGCGCATCACGCTGCTGCCCGAATATTACCCGACTCGGTGCGAGATCGGCATCCTGCAGGACAATGCGCCGGCCATCGCCTCGATGTTTCCGCCCGGCTGCGCCTTGATCGAGTTCGGCAGCGGCTCGAGCCGCAAGGCGCGGATTCTCTTAAGTGCCGCCGCCACCGTCGAAGCCTATGTACCGGTCGATATTTCCGGCGACTTCCTGCAGCAGGATCTGGCGCAGCTCAAACGCGATCTGCCGCATCTGACGGTGCACCCGCTGGTCGAGGATTTTACCAAGCCTTTCGCGATACCGGGCGACCTTGCCGGCTTGCCGCGCGTCGGTTTTTTTCCCGGCTCGACCATCGGCAATTTCGAGCCGCACGAGGCTGCGCGCTTTCTGCGCCATATCGGTGCCGTGCTCGGACCTGGCTCCTTGCTCGTTGTCGGCATCGACCTAGTCAAGGACGAAGCAACGCTCAATCGCGCCTATAACGATGCCGAGGGGGTGACCGCGAAGTTCAATCTCAACCTGCTGGCGCGCATCAATCGCGAGCTCGGCGCCGACTTCGATATTGCGGCGTTCGAGCACCGGGCCTTCTTCAATCGCGCCTTCAGCCGCATCGAGATGCACCTCCTCAGCACCAGGCGGCAGCAAGTGCACATCAACGGCGTCGCGATCGATTTCCGCGCCGGAGAAACCATCCACACCGAAAACAGCTACAAATATACGATCGATTCGTTTCGCGCGCTGGCGCGAGGGAGCGGCTGGTCGCCCGTAGAGGTCTTTACCGACGGCATGTTCTCCGTCCATGCGCTGCGGGCGGAATGACGGGCGACGCGGAGCGTCGGCGCTATCGGGTCGTGTCCTAATTCGGCCTTCGGAGCACATCGGCAAGCGACATGCGACCGATGAAAGTCAAAATGTTCATGGACGCCAAGTCGGGCGCCATTGAAGAGCAGATTAATGCTTGGCTAGACTTTGTGGGGTCGGCAACTATCATCAAAACGGAAACCGTGGTCACGGCAGTAGCCGAAAAGCCAAACGACGGCACCCATCCTTGCATTGTTGTGACCGTTTGGTACGAGCCGCCAGAGCCAAATTAGGACATCACCTGTAGTTGGATTTGCTTCGCTCAATCTTGGCGACTGAGTATGGTTGCGCTCCTTTCCCTCACTGGTAATCGACTGCGACGGACCGCCGCGTAGGGGAGCTGCCTATGGAAACTGCCTTGCGCCTGCTGCGCAGTGTCGTCGGCTTTGCTGTGCTCGCTTCCCTGGCAGGACCGGCATTGGCGGACGAGCAGGTCAGGATCGGCATCGGTTACGGCCTGGCCTTCCTGCCGGCTTACATTTGTCAGGACCTCAAGCTCGTCGAGAAACACGCAAAAGCGCGGCATCTGCGCTTGCAAGCGCG
>JASHVN010000611.1 GCA_030044555.1 Xanthobacteraceae bacterium
CCGGCGTGTCGCCGAGACGGCCGAGCGCATCGGCCCCTTCGGCTGGCACATCCAGATCTTCGCAGACCTGGCGATGGTGGCGGCGTGCGCCGACGTCATCCGCACCGCGAGCGTGCCGATCGTGCTCGACCATATGGGGGGCGCGCGCGCCGAGCCCGGATTGCGGCAGCAGGGGTTCGGAACGCTCCTCGATCTTCTCGGCGCCGGCAAATGCTGGATGAAGGTTTCGGGCGCCTACCGCGTCTCCGACCGCGAGCCCGACTTCGCCGATTCGACGCCAATCGCCCGCGCGCTCGTCAAGGCCAATCCCGAGCGCCTCGTCTGGGGCACCGACTGGCCGCATCTCGGCAACCACGCCGCCCATCCGACGAGCGCCGCACCACCCGCGATCTATCGCGACCTCGACGCCGGGGCGCTCCTCAGCCTTCTCGCCGAAGCGGCGGGCGACGAAGGCACGCTCCGACGCATCCTCGTCGACAACGCGGCAAAGCTTTACGGGTTCTGACACGCCGCTCGTGTCATTGCGGACGGAAGCGGCGCTAGTCTAGCCCCAGATCTCTTTCGCCAGCTCGACGATGAAGCGGAGCTTCGCCCATTGCTGCTCCTCGGCGAGCGTGTTGCCTTCCTCGGTCGAAGCGAAGCCGCATTGCGGCGAGAGGCAGAGCTGATCGAGATCGGTGAACTTCGCCGCCTCCTCGATCCGGCGCTTGATGTCGTCTTTTTTCTCCAGCGTCCCGCTCTTGCTGGTGAGGAGGCCGAGCAGCGCCAGGCGACCCTTGGGCAGGCGCTTGAGCGGTTCGAAGCCGCCGGCGCGCGCGCTGTCGTATTCCATGAAATACCCGTGCACTTTGATGCGGTCGAACAGCACTTCCTGCATGGCATCGTAGCCGCCCTCGCCCATGAAGGTCGATTTGTAGTTGCCGCGGCACAGATGCATGGTCACGGTCATGTCGGGCGGAATATCCGAGATCGCCGTGTTGATGAGATCGCCGTAGAGCGGCCCAAGCGCATCCGGATCGTCGCCGCGGTTCTTCATCTGCGCCCGGTAATGCGGGTCGCACAGCATGGCGATGAAGACTTCGTCGAGCTGCAGATAGCGGCAGCCCGCATCGGCGAAGGCGCGCACCGCCTTTTTGTAGGCCTGGCCGAGATCGTCGAACATTTTCTCCTTGTTCGGATAGACCGACTTGTCGATCGGCGTTCCGATCGGCCGGCCGTAAATCGCCGACGGCGCCGGAATGGTCATCTTCGGCGTGCGCGTCGTGTGCGCCTTGAGGAACTTGAAGTGCTCCAGCATCGGGTGGTTGGAAAAGCCGATCTTGCCGGTGACCTTGACGCCCTCGTTGCGCGTCGTCACCGCCGCGAAGGCAATGCCCGAGTCCATCACGTGACGTTCGACGCCATCGAGCCCCCAGAGAAAGTCGAGGTGCCACCAGGAGCGGCGGAATTCGCCGTCGGTGATCGACTGCAGGCCGGCTGCTTCCTGTTTTCTGATGATGTCTTCGATGGCGCGGTCTTCCGCCGCGGTCAGCTCGGCGGCCGAAATCTCGTCTTTGGCGCGGCGCTCGCGCGCCTGCTTGAGTGCGGCGGGCCGCAATAGGCTGCCGACATGATCGGCGCGGAACGGCGGCTTGGTTCGTTGCATGTCTAGCCCCATATTTCGTTAGCGATCTCGACGATCATCTTAAGCTTCGCCCATTCCTCGGCTTCGGCCAGCGCGTTGCCTTCTTCGGTCGAGGCGAAGCCGCATTGCGGCGACAGGCAAAGCTGATCGATATCGATGAATTTCGCCGCCTGCTCGATGCGGCGCTTGATGTCGTCTTTCTTTTCCAGCGAGCCGGTCTTGGTGGTGACGAGGCCCAGCACGACGGTCTTGTTCTTCGGCACGAAGCGCAAGGGCTCGAAACCGCCGGCGCGTTCGGTGTCGTATTCCATGAAATAGCCGTGCACGTTGATCTTGTTGAACATGAGCTCCGCCACCGGTTCGTAGCCGCCTGAGGCGACAAAGCTCGAACGGAAATTGCCGCGGCACAGATGCATGGTGATGGTCATGTCCGAGGGGATGTCCGAGATCGCCGCATTGAGCATGCCGGCATAGATTTCCGGCAGCTTGGCCGGATCTTCGCCGCGGTCGGAGATCACCTTGCGCAGCGCCGGATCGCACAGATACGTGAGGTTCACCTCGTCGAGCTGCAGATAGCGGCAGCCGGCATCGGCGAAGGCGTGCACCGCTTTGCGGTAGGTCTCGCCGAGGTCGCGATAGAAACCGTCCATCGACGGATAGATCGATTCCGGCACGGCGTCGCGGCCATAGCGGAAATGCAGCGACGAAGGCGACGGGATGGTCAGCTTCGGCGTCTGCCGCGTGTGCGCTTTCAGGAACTTGAAATGCTCGATCATCGGGTGCGGCTTGTAGCCGCCGAGCTTGCCGATGACGCGCAGCAGGATCGGCCGCGGCTGCGGTCCGGTCGCGGCGAATTTGATCTTGCGCTCGCCCACATAGGATTCGACGTTGTCGAGATTTTCCAGAAAATCGTAATTCCACGAGATGCGCCGGTATTCGCCGTCGGTGATCGACTTGAGCCCCACGTCCTCCTGCTTGCGGATGACCTGCTCGATTTCGCGGTCTTCGATGTCCTTCAGCGCCTGCGCTGAAATCTCGCCGTTTTTGCGCTTCTCCCTTGCTTCTTTGAGCGAGGCCGTGCGCAAGAGGCTGCCTACATGGTCGGCGCGAAACGGCGGTCTAGTACGCTGCATAGTCAACTCCACACTTCGTCGGCGATCTCCACGATCATCCGCAACTTTGCCCATTGTTCGTCTTCGGCCAGCACATTGCCCTCCTCGGTGGAGGCGAAGCCGCATTGCGGCGACAGGCAGAGCTGGTCGAGCGCGACGTATTTGGTCGCCTCGTCGATCCGGCGCTTGATCGCGTCCTTGCCTTCCAGCGTGCCGGACTTCGAGGTGACAAGACCGAGCACGATCTGCTTGGCGCCTTTGGGGAAGAAGCGCAACGGCTCGAAGCCGCCGGCGCGCTCACTGTCGTATTCGAGGAAATAGCCGTCGAGGCCGGTATGGCCGAGCAGCTCTTCGGCGACGAACTCGTAGCCGCCCGAGGCGATGAAGGTCGAGCGGAAATTGCCGCGGCACGAATGCATGGTGATCGCCATGTCGGCCGGTTTGTCCTGCAGCGCGGCGTTGGTCAGGCGCGCGTAGCGCTTGGGCAGCGTATCGGGATCGTCGCCGCGCCCCTTCGATTTGTCGCGCTCGCTCGGGTCGCAGATCATCGACCATGCTGTGTCGTCGAGCTGCAGATAGCGGCATCCGGCGTCGTAGAAGGCACGGATCGCCGCGCGGTAGGCCGCCGCCAGGTCGTCGAAGAACGGATCGAGCGTGGGATAGACATCCTTGCTGATCAAGGCGCGGCCCTGCCGAAAGTGCATCGTGCTCGGCGCCGGGATCGTCATCTTCGGCGTGGCGTGCGCGTGGCTTTTCAGAAACTTGAAGTGCTCCAGCATCGGATGGCCGGAGAAGCCGATCTTGCCACCGATCTTGATGCCCTCGCCCTTGGTCTGCACGCCATGAAACTGGATGGCATCCATCTCGTAAAAGCTGACGCCATCGAGGCCGCGGAAGAAATCGAAGTGCCACCACGAGCGGCGGAATTCGCCGTCGGTCGCGAGCTTGAGACCGATGGCTTCCTGCTTTCTGATCACCTTCTCGATTTCGCGATCTTCGATGTCTTTCAGTTGGGCCGCACTGATCGCGCCTTGCGCATGCTTGGTGCGAGCGTCCTTGATCGGCGCCGGGCGCAGCAGGCTGCCC
>JASHVN010000612.1 GCA_030044555.1 Xanthobacteraceae bacterium
CGGCCGCGATAACCGGCGAGCAACGCGTTGAGCTTGAGGCTGTCGATCATCCTGCCGACATCGTCTTCGCTCACCGGCAGGAGGCGCTGCGCCACGTCGCGCAAAAGCTCGACCAGAATGCCGCCGGTGCCGATGAGCAGAAGCGGCCCGTAGAGCGGATCGGTGTGGACGCCGACAATCGCCTCGACGCCCGACACCATCTGCTGCACCAGAAATCCGTCGATCACGGCGTCCGGATGCGCCGCGCGTGCAGTCTTCACCAGCGTGTCGGCGGCCGCGATCACCTGTTGCGCGCTCGTGAGATCGAGCATCACGCCGCCGGCCTCGGTCTTGTGGACGATCGTTGCCGAGCGAATTTTCAGCGCCACCGGGAAGCCAATCGTTGCCGCGGCGGCGGCCGCCTCCTGCGCGCTCGTCACGTCGCGGCTTTGCGCCGGCGTGATGCCGTAACGCGCAAGCGTTGCGTCCAGATTGGCCGGTGACAGATCGCTCGCCGGCGCCTGCGGCAACGGCGCCGGCGCACGCCCGGCGCGTTGCGCAAAGAACCACAGCGCATTGATCGCGCGCAGTGTCGCCTGCTGCCCCTGCAGGAACGGAAACCCGGCCTTTTCCTGCACGGCCAATCCGTCCGTGGTGATCTGATGCATCATGCGGCCAAAAGCGATGACGGGCTTCTCCGTCGCATCGAGCAGACGGCGAAGTTCGTGCACGTCGTCCCAGCTGCCGCCTTTGCCCGGCAGCGGCGACGCCCAGGCGACGGTGTCGACATTGGGATCGTGCGCCACGATCGCGCACTGATCGGCGGCGGCTTTCAGCGTGGTCGGAATGCCGGTGTCGAGGGGATTCTTCGGCGAAATCCCTTCCTGCATATGCGGGATCAGCGCCGCGTTGGTGGCGGCGGAAAATTCGGGGATCGTGGCGCCCTCGATCTCGGCATAGTCGTAGAGGAGATCGACGGTGCCGCCCGAAGTGGTGACAAAGCCGATGCGCGGCCCCTTGGGCAGCCGGCCGCATTGGAAGGCGAGCGCGGTTTCCACGAGATCGTCGAGCGAGCGGCAATTGACGATGCCGTAGCGCTCGCACATCGCCAGATAGGCGGGGTAATCGCCGCCGATCGCCCCGGTATGCGAGCGCGCCGCCGCGCGCGATCTCGCCGTGGCGCCGGTCTTGATCGCCAGCACCGGCTTGCCGGCCTGCAGTGCGCGGCCCGCCGCGCGCAGGAACGGCTCGGCGCGCCGGATGCCTTCGATGAACAGAACGATCTGTTTGGTGTGCGGATCGTCGACCAGAAAATCGAGATAATCGGCGAGGTCGAGATCGGCTTCGTTGCCCGACGACACCGCGTAGGAAAAACGCAAACCCCGCTCGGCCGCGGTCTTGAGCCAGAATTGCAGCGTTCCGCCCGATTGAAAGATGCAGCCGACCGGCCCCGCCGGCACGCTGCAGAGTTCGGTATTCGGATAGGCAAAGAGTTTCTCGCGATACGAATAGGAGCCCATGCAATTGGGGCCGCTCACGCGCAAGCGGCTGCCGGCGAGAAATTTTTCCAGCCACAGCCCGCGCGTGCGCGAGGTTTCGCTCTCGCCGTCGCCGACCGCCGACGCATAGATGGTCGCGGATTTCACGCCCGCCGCTTCGGCGTCGCCGAGCACGTCGGGAACATGGGGCGCCGGCACGATCACCATGGCATGATCGACCGGCTCGGACAGCGCCCGCAGCGAGGGCAGGCAATCCTGCCCGAACACCTGCTGCTGCCGCGGATTGATCAGGACGATGCGGCCGCCATAACCGAACTTGCGCAGATTGGCATAAATCTGGCTCGCCCATCGCGCCCGCTCGGAAGCGCCGACAATTGCCACCGAGCAGGCACGCAACACGCTCGCCGCCCGCGATCCACTTCCACTCTCCGCCACGCTTCCCCCGTGAACGCCACACCTTGTTGCTCGCTTGGTATAATATTTCGCCGGACAGGGCTAACGGTTTGCGCCGCTTCAGCTCTGCGCTACGGGGAGGACACGTGAGACGATTACGCCGAGCAGCGTCGGTCGTCATCGCCATGCTGGCAATCGCTGCCGGCGCAACAAATGCGCGCGCTGCGGATTTTTATCGAGGCAAGACACTCACGGTGGTGGTCGGCTTTGCGCCCGGCGGCGGCGTCGACACCACGGCGCGGGTGATCGCGCGGCATCTGGTCCGCTTCATCCCGGGCGCGCCAAGCCTGGTTGTGCAGAACATGGAAGGCGCCGCCGGACTGGTGGCGATGAACTATGTGGCCCACCGCGTTGCCGCCGACGGCCTGACCGTCGTCATTCCGGGCCGCTCCTGGTATGTCGAAGGCGCGCTGCGCGGCCCGGGCGTCGCATTCGATGTCGATAAGCTGACCTATATCGGCAGTCCGGGCGGGGTGAATTCCGGGCTCTTCGTACGCACGGCGACCGGCATCGAAAGCCTTGCCGCTTTGAAGGCGTCGCCGCGGGCGGTGACCTTCGGCACCTTGGGGGCGACGACGCCGACCGCCATGGTGCCGGCTTTGCTTGCCGGCGACGGCTATCCGGTCAAGCTCATTCCCGGCTATGTCTCCACCACGCGCGTGCTGCTGGCGCTCGAACAGGGCGAGGTCGACGGTTTCTGGACCGTCGTCGACTCCTTCGCCGAGCGCCACGATCTGATCGAAAAGAAAATCGTGCGGCCGCTCTTGCAAACCCGTCCGTTCATTGCCGGCGTGCCGCTGTTGAGCGATCTGGTGCCGCAAAAGGAGCGTCCGCTCTTGATGCTGCTCGAAGGGCCGGACAATTTCGGCCTGCCGCTGGTCGGCCCGGCGGGCATTCCCGCCGACCGTGCCGACATCCTGCGCAAGGCCTTCATGACGATGGCGGCCGACCCGGCCTATCAGGCCGACGCGATCAAGGCCGGCGAGCCGGTCGGCTCCCCGATCACCGGCGCGCAGCTCCAAGTCATGGTTGACGGATTGGCGAAAGACGCTACGCCGGATATCGTCGCCGCCTATCGGCGGCTCGGGTCGCCGAAATAAAGGGGCGTCGCTTGATTGAGGGAGATGGTGCGCATGCGTCTTGACCGGTTGGAAGGAAATCCCGATGCCCGCGTCGCCTGGGGCAGCGATATCGCTGCGCAGATGCTGCGGCGCTTCGGCATCCGTTACATCAGCCTCAATCCCGGCGCGAGCTATCGCGGCTTTCACGACAGCCTGGTCAATCATCTCGGCAACGAGAATCCCGGAATCGTCCTTTGCCTGCACGAGGATCATTCGGTCGCCATCGCGCATGGCTACGCCAAGGCGACCGGCGAGCCGATGGCCTGCGTGCTGCACTCCAATGTGGGCTTGCTCCACGGCATGATGAGTTTGTTCAATGCTTGGTGCGACCGCGCGCCGATATTCGTTCTTGGCGCCACCGGCCCGGTCGCCGCCGAGAAGCGCCGGCCGTGGATCGATTGGATCCACACCTCGCGCGATCAGGGCGCCTATATCCGCTCCATCATCAAGTGGGACGACCAGCCGACCTCTCCCGATGCACTCGTGGAATCGATGACGCGCGCCAATCTGCTCACGCGCTCGGCGCCGACCGCGCCGGTCTATATCTGTCTCGACGCCGGTTTTCAGGAGCAGAAACTCGACAAGG
>JASHVN010000082.1 GCA_030044555.1 Xanthobacteraceae bacterium
GGCGCCATCAAGGAGCTGGTCAAGGACGCGCGCCGCATCAAGGCGTCAAATCCGCCGAATTGGACCGGCAACAAGCCGGTGAAGTACGGGTAGGGCCTGCAGCGCCGTTGTTTCACATTGAACCGCGCTTGATTATTTTCCGTCACCCTGAGGTGGCCGCGAAGCGGCCCTCGAAGGGCGACAGCCCGGGCCGTGCATCCTCCGAGGCTCGCTGCGCTCGCACCTCAGGATGACGGATCGCAGACAGCGATCCAGCTTCAAGATGCCATGCGCTGATTGCGCACTCCGCACGACGCGTTCGCGGCAAGAATGGTGGCGACTCCCAAACCGCCGCACGAGCAACATTACAAAGATCTAATCTGCTGAAGAAAATTTTGATGACCAAAATCTAATCAGCCGGTGAGGAAGATTTCATCTGCCTTGCAGATTTCGGTCGCAATGGGACTGGTATGTCTCCTGCATGCCACCATGGCGAACAGGAGTGATGACATGCCAATGCGAGGTGAACTTCCATCCGTTCAAGCGCGGACTTATGCGGGCCAAACGCCCCGCCCGCAGCGATCATGGTTTATCGCCGCGGTTACCAACCGCGATTTTCAGGCCGTTGTCGTTTTCGCTTTGATCGGTATGCTGGCAACGATCGACGCCGTCCTGCGCTTTCCCGAGTTCGGCGCGGTCATGGCGCAATACGCACAATTCCCCTGATGCGTATCGCGCGGCAGCGTCCCGCCGCGCGACTCTAGCGTCCTTATGACCAGCCCATCCCGCTCACGATAGATCCATCGCCGAGACCCCACCGTCGACGAACAGATTGGCCCCCCAGACGAAGGAGGAATCCTCGCTCGCCAGGAACAACACGGCTCGCGCGGCCTCTTCGGGCTGCCCGGGCCGTTTTGCCATATTGGGCACCGGGCGTGATGGATCGAACTCGTCCTTGCCGACCGGCGAGCCGATCTTGTTCGGCACGATGGCATTGACGCGGATCTTGTGCGGGGCGAGCTGCGCCGCCATCGCGCGGGTGAGATTGGCGACGCCGCCCTTGGCGGCGGAGTAGGCGATGGCGCGGCTGCGGCCCGTAAAGCCCGAGGTCGAGCCGATATTGACGATGCGGCCTCCGCCCTGGGCGGCCATCTGCTTGCCGACCTCCTTCGCCATGAGGAATTGGCTCTTCAGCGTCACCGCCAGCACGCGGTCCCATTCCTCCTCGGTAATGTCGAAGATGTGCTTGTTGTCGGAGATGGCGACGTTGTTGACCAGGATATCGATGCGGCCGTAACGGTCGACGACGGCCTTGACCAAAGCCGCGACATCGGCGCCCTTCGATACGTCGGCGACGAACAACGTGGCGTCACCGCCCGCCGCCTTGATGGCGCTGACGACGTGTTCGCCGCGGGCCTTGTCCATATCGACGATTGCCACCTTGGCGCCTTCGGCGGCGAAAAGTTTGGCGATTTCCTCACCGATGTTGCGGCCGCCGCCGGTTACGATCGCCACCTGGTCCTTGAACTTCATCCGCTGCATCCCCTTGTTATGGCATTCATTGCCGAACTCGGCCGCGCCGGCACGATAAGGGTTTGCCTTTAGCCCATCAATTGCTCAGTAAGCAATTGACTCTATTACGAAATGCAATTCACTGGAGCGCCGCGTCGCCAACCCCTGCGCCGCCGTCTAGAGTGGCGGCCGGGACCGGAACGAGCGGCGCAGCTAGAGCATGATCCGGGGTGGAAACCGGTTTTCGGATAAGCATGTCCTCGGGCTTGACCCGACGGATCATGCTCAAAGGAAAAATCTAACGGCCTGCAATTAGCGGCGGGAGAGAAATGTTTAGATCCCTGTTGATGAAGCGGCGCTTTGCGCCCTTGTTCTTCTGCCAGTTCTTCGCGGCGTTCGGCGATAATTTCCTGAAAACCGCACTCAGCTTCGTTGTCCTGGCGCAGATTTCCGGCGGCGCATCCGGCGCCCTGATAACGCTCGCCGGTGCCGTCTATATCGCGCCGTTCTTCTTTCTGTCAGGTCTCGGCGGCGAACTCGCCGACCGCTACGACAAGGCGTGGCTCGCCCAGCGCATCAAATTCACCGAGATGGGCGCCGCGGTGATTGCCATCATCGGCTTTGGCTTTCACTCGGTGATCCTGCTGTTCGTCGCGCTGTTTCTGTTCGGAACGCTGGCGACTTTGTTCGGTCCGATCAAATACGGCATTCTGCCCGACCATCTCGACCGCGCCGAATTGCCGGCCGCGAACGCGCTGATCGAAGGCGCCACCTTCATCGCCATTCTGCTCGGCACCATCCTGTCCGGCATCGCGGCGAATAGCACCAGCAACCCGATCCATTTTGCCTGGCTGATGATCGTCACGGCGGCGGTGAGCTGGCTTTCGAGCCTGATGATCCCGAGCACTGCCGAAGGCGCTCCCAACCTCACCATCAACCGCAACATCATGGTCTCGACCTGGGACCTCATCAAAGAACTGCGCGACGACCCGCGCCTGTGGTGGGGCGCCATCGTGGTGAGCTGGTTCTGGCTCGTCGGCGCGCTGGTGCTGTCGCTGCTGCTGCCGCTGGTGAATATCAACCTTCACGGCACCGACGCGGTGATTACGCTGTTGCTCACCCTGTTCTCGGTGGCGGTTGCGGCCGGCTCCGGCCTTGCCGCATGGCTCTCGGCGGGCCGTATCGTCATTCTGCCGACGCTGTTCGGCGCCGTGCTGATCGGGGTGTTTTCGCTCGATCTTGCGCTGAATGCCTACGAGTTCGCGCCGGCGGTCACGGCATCCGACATCGGCACCTTCTTCGGCATGCCGCGCAGCATTCACATCGCTATTGATCTGATTGGAATTGCCATTGGCGGCGGCCTGTTCGTGGTGCCGACATTTGCCGCCGTGCAGGCCTGGGCCCATCCCGATCGCCGCGCCCGCGTGGTCGCCGGCGTCAACGTGCTCAACGCCGCCTTCATGGTCGTCGGCGCCGTGGTTCAGGGGATTCTGCAGGCCCTCGGCTTCAGCGTGCCGGTCCTGTTCGCCATGATCGGCGCCGCCAATCTGCTGGCGGCTTTGGCGATCGGCCTGACCATGCCGGCGAGCTGGACCACCGATTTCCTCTCCATCGTGTTTCGCGCCTTCTATCATCTGCAAGTGAAGGGATCGGAGAACATCGCCAAGGCCGGGCGTAACGCGATCCTCGCGCTCAATCACGTGAGCTTCCTCGATCCGCCGCTGGCCATGTCGCTTCTGCCCAAGCCTCCAGTCTTCGCCATCGACGTGACGATGTCGCGCAACTGGTGGATTCAGCCGTTCCTCAAGTTCGTGCGCACCATGGCGCTCGATCCGCTGCGGCCGTTTTCGATGCGCGCCATCATCAATGCGGTGCGCGCGGGCGAGACGCTGGTCATTTTTCCCGAGGGCCGCATCACCGTCACCGGCAGCCTGATGAAAATCTACGACGGCGCGGCGATGATCGCCGACCGATCGGATGCGATGGTGGTGCCAGTGCACATCGACGGGCCGGAGGCGACCATTTTCAGCCGGCTCAAGCGCTCGCAGGTGCGGCGCCGGTGGTTTCCCAAGATCACGGTCAATGTGCTGCCGCCGGTGAGGCTCAAGATCGACGAGGTGCTCAAGGGCCGCAGGCGCCGGCAGGCTGCGGGCGCCGCCCTCTACGAGATCATGTCCGATCTGATGTACCGCAGCACCCCGACCGACCGCACCGTCATTGACGACCTCATCGAAGCGGCACACGTTCATGGCTTCGGCTGGCCGGCGATCGAAGATCCGGTCAGCGGCAGCCTGACCTATCGCCGGCTGCTGCAGGCGGTCGCGATCCTCGGCGCGAAGCTGATGCCGATGGCGCCTGAAGGCCGCCCGCTCGGCGTCATGCTGCCGACCTCCAATGGCGGCGTCGTCACGGTCCTCGCCGCCATGTCGGCGGGGCGTGTGCCGGCGATGATCAATTTCAGCGCCGGCGCCGCCAACATTCTGGGCGCCTGTCGCGCGGCGGAGATCGACACGATCCTGACCTCGCGCACCTTCGTGGAGAAGGGCCGGCTCGAACACGTGGTCGAGCAAATCGAGAAGCAGGTGCGCATCATCTATCTGGAGGATGTGCGCAAGACCGTCACCTTCGCGGACAAGCTGCGCGGCCTGGCGCATTGGAAAAAGCCGCTGGTGGAGCGCAAGCCCGACGACTGGGCGGTGATCCTGTTCACCTCCGGCACCGAAGGGACGCCCAAAGGCGTCGTGCTCTCCCACCGCAATATTCTGACCAACGTGGCGCAATGCGCGGCGCGCATCGATTTCGGCCGCGAGGACAAGCTGTTCAATGCGCTGCCGATATTCCACTCGTTCGGATTCACCGGCGGCATAGTGCTGCCGCTGATCTCAGGCGTGCCGATCTTCCTTTATCCGTCGCCACTGCATTACCGCACCGTGCCGGAACTGGTTTACTGGAAGTGCGCCACCGTGCTGTTCGGCACCGATACGTTCCTCAACGGCTATGCGCGCATGGCCAACCCTTACGATTTCCGCTCGCTGCGCTACGTGATCGCCGGCGCCGAGCCGGTGCGTGAATCGACGCGCGACATCTTTCTGGAAAAGTTCGGGCTGCGCATTCTCGAAGGCTATGGGCTGACCGAGACATCGCCGGTGCTGGCGCTCAATACGCCGATGTTCAACAAATTCGGCACTGTCGGGCGGCTTCTTCCCGGCATGGAGGCGAAGCTCGAACACGTCGACGGCGTCGACGAGGGCGGACGGCTTTACGTCAAGGGGCCGAACGTCATGCTTGGCTATCTGCGCGCCGATAAGCCCGGCGTGCTCGAAGCGCCGCCCGAGGGCTGGCACGACGCCGGCGATATCGTGACCATCGACGCCGAGGGCTTCATCACCATCAAGGGCCGCGCCAAGCGCTTCGCCAAGATCGGCGGCGAGATGGTGTCGCTCGCTGCGGTGGAGATGCTGGCGGCAGACCTCTGGCCGGACAATACGTCCGCGGTCGCGGCGATGCCGGACGCGCGCAAGGGCGAGCGGCTCGTCCTGGTCACCGACAAGTACGGCGCCACGCGCGCCGAGTTCCAGACCTATGCGCGCAGCAAGCACGCATCCGAGCTGATGCTGCCATCGGAAATCGTCGTGCTCGACAAGCTGCCGCTGTTAGGCTCCGGCAAGGTCGATCATCTGACGCTGCAAAAATTCGTGCTCGACCGCGCCGCCGCAAAGGTGGCGGCGGCCGAGTAGGTCCCGAGAGCATGATCCCGAAAAGTGGAAATCGGTTTTCGGATAAGATCATGCTCAAAGGAAATATCTAGAGCATGATCCCGAAAAAGCCTGCCCCGGACTTGATCCGGGGTGGAAACCGGTTTTCGGATAAGCATGCCCTCGGGCTTGACCCGAGGATCACGCTCAAAGGAAATATCTAGAGCTTGATCCGATTCAATTGAATCGGATCAAGGTATAGCGCACCCAAAGTCGCGGTCCTGCCTATCGGTGCAGGTGATCCTTCGCGCGATTTAGGATTTCATCGGACAAAGAGGTGTCCGATACCATCCGCGCCATCGTCATGGCCCCGATCATCGTGGCGAGGGCCACAATCGCATCACCTCGTGCCTCGGGGTCGGACTGATTGTCAGCGAGGGTGACGAGGAGCTTTTCCAGAACCTCCGTCGCTGCGGCCTTGGTCTCACCACCAGACCGAGCCACCTCGCTACCCAGGGCTGCGAGGGGACAGATCGGCGTCGGCGCATCGCGGTGTGAGGTGGACAGATAGCTGTCGACTGCGGCGTTGACTCCGCCCTTTAACATGGTCCGGCTAATGGTCGCGACCGTCTTGTCGCCGGCGGCGGAGAACGCTTCGGCGACGAGGTTCTGCTTGTCGCGGAAATGCCGATAGAACCCGCCGTGGGTGAGGCCCGCCGCCGCCATTACGTCGGCAACGCTCGCCTCCGCGATCCCCGTTCGCCGGATGTGGTCCGCGGCGGCGGCGACGATCGCTTGTCGCGTCTGTGCCGCTTCTTTGTTCGACTTTCTCAACGGTCGGTCCCTTCTGGCCCGCTCTGCACGAGAGGCTTGACAGATTAGATGATGTGCCACATCTATATTGGATGTCGTATGACATCTAATATAGATGAAAGCAACGTGGAGTCAATGAGATGCCAGATGCCCGCTTCCTTATTACCGGGGCCACCGGCGCGACCGGCAGCGCCGCAGCCGCGCTGCTTCTCGATAGAGGGGAACATGTTCGCGCTTTCGTGCATCGCGAGGATGACCGGTCCGAAGCTCTCCGCAAGCGGGGGGCGGAGGTTGTTGTCGGCGATTTGCTGGATTTCGATGCGCTGCGGAAAGCCCTCAGCGGCGTGAACCGCGCCTACTTCGTCTACCCGATCCAGCCGGGCCTGGTTCAAGCGACCGCTCAGTTCGCCCAGTCGGCGCGCGAGGCCGGCGTCGAGGGGATTGTGAACATGTCGCAAATCTCAGCGCGGAGCGACGCCAAGAGCCATTCGGCCCGCGAGCACTGGCTGGCGGAGCAGGTTTTCGATTGGTCAGGGCTCAACGTTGCTCACATCCGGCCGACCTATTTCGCGGAATGGCTGCTCTACCTGGCCCCGATGATCCGCCAGGGCTTCATGTCCGCACCGTTCACGACAGGCCGGCACGCGCCCATCGCCGGTGAGGACCAGGGCCGCGTCATCGTCGGCATACTCGAAGATCCCGAACCGCACCGCGGTAAAGTTTATCCTCTCTATGGTCCGGTCGAATTGACGCACGACGAGATCGCCAAAGCCGTCGGCCGGGTGCTTGACCGCGAAATCACCTACCAATCCATGCCGATCGAGAAATGGGCGGAAGTCGTCGCCAGCGCCTCGGCGGGGAGGCCGCCACGCAATGACGCGGGGTCGCTTTATTCCGAGGCCGACCGGATTACCGGCAGACCCGGCCGCGAGTTCTTGGTGCAGCACCTGCGCGAGGTCGCCATAGACCACACGAACGGGGTGTTCGCCGGGACCAACGATTGGGTCGAAAAGATCGGGGGACGGCCCCCGCTCAGTGTTGAAGCTTTCGTAGCCAAGCATCGCGACGCCTTCGAACCGACGACATCGCCGTGATCGCGGCTCTTGTCGCCAGCACAGAAGCGTTGCCACAGCGAGAGGAGTTCAACATGGAACTCGTCGAGCGAAATCACCGGCAAACGTCAAGGCCTGGCATCATTTCCGACGCCGATAATCGCACTCGATCCTTGTAATGAACTGAGAGAGAGCCATGACCACGACATTCAATACAGCGGCTACCAAAGCGGTCCGTGTAAACGGGACGAACTTCGCCTATCGCCAAATAGGCGATAAGCGAGGCGTTCCTGTTGTCTTTCTGCATCATCTGACCGCCGTGCTGGAAGATTGGGACCCGGCGGTTGTCGATGGGCTGGCCAAGAACCGTCCTGTCATCATCTTCGACAATCGCGGCGTCGGCGGTTCCGAAGGCAGGACGCCCGAAACTGTTGCCGATATGGCCAAGGACGCTATGGCCTTCATCGACGCTTTGGGATTCCCCAAAGTCGATCTTTTCGGGTTCTCCCTAGGCGGCTTTGTTGCACAAGCCATCGCGCAGGATTGGCCCGACGTGGTGCGCCGTGTGATCCTTGCCGGCACCGCCCCCGCTGGCGGTAAAGGCATCAGCAACGCAGGCGCTCTGCTGCAAGACGCCATCGCAAAGGCAGCTGCCGAGAATAAGCATCCTAAGCATCTTCTCTTCTTCCGGCCTTCGAAAAACAGCCAACAGGCGGCCGACGCATTCCTCAGCCGTCTCAGTGAACGCAAGGAGGACCGCGACGCAGCAGTGACGAATGAAGCTGTTCACGCCCAGGTCGCGGCGATCACGAAATGGGGGACGGCGTCTGCAGGCCCACTCCACTCCATCAGTCAGCCGGTTCTGGTCGTTAACGGCGACAACGACATCATGGTGCCGACAATCAATTCCGTGGAACTGGCCGGCAAACTACCCAAAGCCGAGCTCAGCATTTTCCCGGACGCCGGACACGGCGCTATCTTCCAATACCACGAGATGTTTACTCAGCAGGCTCTGCGGTTCCTTCAGGCCTGACAGCAATTCGAAGTCATCAACAAGATGGCGGAAGAAAGCGACCTGCATTTGCAAACCGTGTTGCAAAAAAGCGGCTCAGTAAAGATAGGGGCGCATTCGAGATGGGTAAAACTGGTTTAGCCTCTCGGCACGCCACGGGCCGGAAAGCTGGAGCGGGGTCCGATCAGATTGAAGCGTCATTGCGAGCCAACGGGTCCGGCCCGAAGTGGCCGGCCCGATGACAGGCTCCGCGAAGCAATCCAGAGCCGTAAATATCGATTTCTGGATTGCTTCGTCGCCCATCGGGCTCCTCGCAATGACGACGCAGCATCAATTCGATTGGAAATTG
>JASHVN010000613.1 GCA_030044555.1 Xanthobacteraceae bacterium
GCCGCCTTTGCGCAGGGCACTACGATCATGCGCGGGTTGAAAGAGCTGCGGGTGAAGGAATCCGACCGGCTTGCCGCCACCGCGGCGCTCCTTCGCGTCAACGGCGTCGAGGTCGACATCGACGGCGACGATCTGATCGTGCAGGGCAGGGGCGGCGCGCAGGGACGTGCGCCGGGCGGCGGCATCGTCACCACCCATATGGATCACCGCATCGCCATGTCGGCCCTGGTCATGGGGCTCGCGAGCGACAAGCCTGTGGCGATCGACGACGGCAGCTTTATCGCCACGAGCTTTCCAAGCTTCGTCGAACTGATGCGCGGCTTGGGGGCGGAGATTTCTTAATCATCTTCGCAGGGCGCCGACCGCCAAATGCATGGTATTGGCGCGGCCGATATCTTATATTCGCACCGTCGTTAGAGGGCATCATGGCTGACATTATCATCGCCGATTTGCCGAAGACCAAAGCCCGCCAGCTAAAAGGATCGGTTCGGGAAAAGACTTTGCGCGATGCGGAAGGCCGTGCCGTTCGGGTGCTCTCGCTCGACGCCAACAGCGAGACCTTTTCGGACGATTTGGCATTGGTGTTCCGCCGCAACGTGGCCAAGGCCCGCAGAGAGAACAAGAAGCTCTTCGGGGCGGCCAGCGGGTTTCGGCCCAAGGTAAAGTGACATCCGAAAAATGACATCCGCAAAGTGATAGCCGCGGAAAGGCCGACCTTTTGGATGATCGCCGGCCCGAACGGATCGGGAAAAAGCAGCCTCTACACCAATACTGAAATCGAGGCGTTTGATCAGTCGATCTGGATCATCAATCCCGATCTGCTGACTGAACGGATTCGCCAGGTCGAACGGCTGAGCCTGGAGCAAGCGAACCTCGAGGCGGTCGTCCGTATCGAGGCCTGGCTCGAAGCCTCCATCAACGCCCACCAGACTGTCGGCGTCGAAACCGTGCTGTCGACCGACAAATATCGCCGCCTTGTGTCGGCAGCCAAGACAAAGCAATTTGAATTCCGTCTGATCTATGTTGTGCTCTCGTCCCCAGACCTCAACGTCGAGCGGGTGCGCTTGCGGGTCAAGAAAGGCGGTCACGACGTGCCGGAAGCAAAGATCAGAGAGCGGTGGTTCAAATCAATTGGTCAATTGCCGTGGTTTCTGGATCAGGCGGATCGCGCCTGGCTGTTCGACAATTCAGGCGCCGCGCCGCGGCAAATCGGGTTAAAGGAAGAAGGCAATATCATTGTCGATCCGTCGGCTCCGGCGGCGGTCCGTGAAGCTATAGAACGCCTGCGTACGGCGACATCGTCATGATCATCGCCATCGACGGACCGGCGGCTTCGGGCAAGGGCACGATCGCGCGGCACTTGGCGCAGGCCTATGGCCTGCCGCATCTCGACACCGGGCTCCTTTATCGGGCGGTGGCCAAGGCCGTGCTCGATGCCGGCCATTCGCCCGACGATGCCGGAGACGCGGTTGCCGCGGCCGCGGGGCTCGATCCGAAGAAATTCGACGAAACCGCGCTGAAAACGCAGAAAGTCACCGAGGCCGCCTCGGTGGTGGCGGCGATCCCGCAGGTGCGCGAAGCGTTAATGAATTATCAGCGCGCCTTCGCGACGCAGCCGTCCGGCGCCGTGCTCGACGGCCGCGACATCGGCACCGTCATCGCGCCCGGCGCCGACGTGAAGCTGTTTATCGTCGCCAGTCCGCAAGTGCGCGCCAGGCGGCGCGTCCTTGAATTGCAGGCGCGCGGTGAACACGTAGACGAGCAGGAGATCCTGGCCGACCTGCGCCGGCGCGATGAGCGCGACTCCCGGCGCAGTGCGGCCCCGCTCGTCCAGGCCCCTGACGCGCACTTGCTCGATACCACGCATTTGGCTATAGACGCCGCGTTCCGGGCCGCCGTCGCCATTGTCGAGGCCGTCCGAACGGGCCGGAAGCGCTGATAATGCGCATCCGTCATTGGAGGTAAGCCCGTTCGCCGTCTCGTATCAGTGCGCCCGGACGCCACAGAATTTTTCCGTTCGGCTGCTCTCTAAGCCCCACCGCCGGGTTTCCCGCGCGGCTGCCGCACGTTCGGGATCGTTTCAACTCAAAGGGGCTCGGAGTGTTCATGGCTCAAGCTGCCGTTCAAACTGCCCATTCTGCCGCCTCGCCCGGGCGCGAGGATTTCGCCAAACTGCTCGATGAATCGTTCGGCGACAGCAATCTGCAAGAAGGCGTCGTCGTCAAAGGCACGGTCGTCGCCATCGAAAAGGACGTCGCCGTCGTCGATGTCGGTCTGAAGACTGAAGGCCGCGTGGCGTTGCGCGAATTCACCGGCCCTGGCCGGCAGTCCGAGATCAAGGTCGGCGATACCGTCGAGGTCTATCTCGAGCGGATCGAGAACGCGCTCGGCGAAGCGGTGCTGTCGCGCGACAAGGCGCGGCGCGAGGAAAGCTGGGGCAAGCTGGAGAAGGCGTTCCAGAATAACGAGAAGGTGCAGGGCGTCATCTTCAATCAGGTCAAGGGCGGCTTCACCGTCGATCTCGACGGCGCGGTGGCCTTCCTGCCGCGCTCGCAGGTCGACATCCGCCCCATTCGCGACGTCTCGCCGCTGATGAACAACCAGCAGCCGTTCCAGATCCTGAAAATGGACCGCCGCCGCGGCAACATCGTCGTGTCGCGCCGCACCGTGCTGGAAGAGACGCGTGCCGAGCAGCGCCAGGAGCTGGTGCAGAACCTCGAAGAGGGCCAGGTCATCGACGGCGTGGTGAAGAACATCACCGATTACGGCGCCTTCGTCGATCTCGGCGGCATCGACGGCCTGCTGCACGTGACCGACATCGCCTGGCGGCGGGTCAATCACCCGTCCGAGGTGCTCAATATCGGCCAGCAGGTGAAGGTCAAGATCATCAAGATCAATCACGAGACCCACCGCATCTCGCTCGGCATGAAGCAATTGCTCGACGATCCGTGGCAGGGCATCGAGGCCAAATATCCGGTCGGCGCCAAGTTCAAGGGCCGCGTCACCAACATCACCGATTACGGCGCCTTCGTCGAACTCGAGCCGGGCATCGAGGGCTTGATCCACGTCTCGGAAATGTCGTGGACCAAGAAGAACGTGCATCCCGGCAAGATCGTCTCCACGTCGCAGGAGGTGGAGGTGCAGGTCCTCGAGGTCGATCCGGTCAAGCGCCGTATCTCGCTCGGCCTCAAGCAGACCATGCGCAATCCGTGGGAGGTGTTCGTCGAGAAATATCCGCCCGGCTCAGAGGTCGAAGGCGAAGTCAAGAACAAGACCGAGTTCGGCCTGTTCCTCGGCCTCGACGGCGACGTCGACGGCATGGTGCACCTATCCGACCTCGACTGGAAACGGCCGGGCGAGCAGGTCATCGAAGAGTACAAGAAGGGCGACAGGGTGAGGGCGCAGGTGCTCGATGTCGACATCGAGAAGGAGCGCATCTCGCTCGGCATCAAGCAGCTCGCCGATGGTGGCGCCGTTTCGCCGGAAGCTGCCGGCGAACTGAAGAAGGGCGCCGTCGTCACCTGCGAGGTGGTCGACGTCAAGGAAGGCGGCATCGACGTCAAGGTCGTCGGCTCCGACTTGATCACCTTTATCAAGCGCAACGAGCTCGCCCGCGACCGTTCCGAGCAGCGGCCCGACCGCTTTGCCGTCGGCCAGAAGGTCGATGCCCGCGTCGTGCAGTTCGACCGCCGCACCCACAAGGTCACCGTCTCCATCAAGGCGCTGGAAGTCGCCGAGGAGAAGGAGGCGATCGCCCAATACGGCTCCTCGGATTCCGGCGCCACCTTGGGCGACATTCTCGGCACCGCGCTCCGCCGGAAGGGCGAGGAAAACGAGAAGGACGAGCAGGAGTGACATTGTTTACCTCTCCCCGCTAGTGGTCCGATTCTAACATTCGCATCCGGGTTCGGCAGCCTCTTGTGCGAATGTTAGAATCATAAGGACCACTAGCAAATATAAGTGCTAGTGGAGCTTTGGATTTGACATTCGTTTCGGAGTTCGCGGCTGGGTGGATAGCGAATGTCAAATCCGCTCCACTAGGCGGGGAGAGGTGCCGCGTCAGTGAGCGAAGGCGCGGCGGGTAAGGGGCGCTGCCGCTATTCCACGAGCGGGAGCGAAGGAGCGAAGTACAATGTCCCTTGATGCCGACTTGATCGTCGACCGCCGCCGCATGCGGCGCAAGCTCACCTTTTGGCGCGTCGTCGCTGTTGTGGTCATCGTGCTCGCGATCGGCGCCGTGGCCGCGGCAGTCGGCCGGCGCAGCATCGTGACCGGACCTTACATCGCGCGCGTGACCATCACCGGGATCATTCGCGACGACGAGGAGCGGGTGCGGGCCCTCGACCGGCTCGCCGATTCGTCATTGGCGAAAGCCGTCATCATCCACGTCGACTCGCCCGGCGGCACCACGGCCGGCTCCGAGCAATTGTTCGATGCGCTTGCCCGCGTGCGCGCCAAGAAGCCGATCGCCGTCGTAGTCGACAGCATGGCGGCGTCCGGCGCCTACATCACCGCCATCTCGGGCGACTATATCGTCGCCAAGCAGACCTCGCTGGTCGGCTCGATCGGCGTGCTGTTCGAATTTCCGAATTTCAGCGACCTGCTCGGCAAGATCGGCGTCAAGGTCGAGTCGATCAAATCGACGCCGCTGAAGGCGGCGCCCAACGGGTTCGAACCGACCAGCCCGGAAGCGCGCGCCGCCATCCAGTCGGTCATCATGGATTCGTATGCCTGGTTCAAAGGCATCGTCCAGGACCGCCGGCATATGACGGATGCTCAGCTTGCCGCGGTCGATGACGGCCGCGTATTCACCGGCCATCAGGGGTTGCCGCTCAAGCTCATCGACCAGATCGGCGACGAGCGCACGGCAAAAGCCTGGCTGGAAAAAGACAAGAAGATCAGCGCCAAGCTGCCGGTGCGGGATTATGAGCTGCACAGCAGGCTCGATGACCTGCCGTTCCTGCACGCCGCGGCTGTGGCGCTGCTCGATGCGGCCGGTTTCGACGGGCTGGCGCGCCGTTTCGGCGCCCTCGACGTGGCGGCACTCGACCGTTTCAACCTTGACGGTCTATTGGCGCTTTGGCAACCTCCGGCCACGAACTGATAATGACAGCGGCAGCGTTCGCGGGCGACCAGAGACGGCGAACATGATCAAGTCCGAACTCGTTCAACGCATTTCCGATCAGAACCCCCACCTTTACCAGCGCGACGTGGAGAACATCATCAACGCCATTCTGGGCGAAATCATCGCCGCGATGGCGCGCGGCGACCGCGTCGAGCTGCGCGGCTTTGGCGCGTTTTCGGTCAAGCGGCGCCCGGCGCGCACCGGCCGCAATCCGCGCACCGGCGCTCACGTCGCCGTCGATCAGAAGAGCGTGCCGTTCTTCAAGACCGGCAAGGAGATGCGCGAGCGGCTCAACCGCGCGGACGAGATTGTCGGCGCCGGCTGATTCCCGCGTCCCGCGCAAGCGGCGGCGCCGTGCGCTTGGCCGAAAGGTCGCCTCTCAGGATTGCAGCTTCGCGGCTGTAGCGGAACGAATTGGAGCAAATCTTGCTGCGCAAGATCGTCGCGGTGCTGATCCTGGTGCCGCTTGCCATCGTGCTCATCGCCTTCGCGGTGGCCAATCGGCAGAACGTGACGGTGTCGTTTGATCCGTTCAATGCGAGCGCGCCGGCCGCATCACTGCCGCTGCCGCTGTTCGCGCTGATCATCATCACGCTCATCATCGGCGTCATCGTCGGTGGAATGGCGGTCAGGCTGGGGCATGGCCGGTGGCGGCGCCTGGCCCGGCGGTTGGAGCGCGAGGCGGGCGAACTGCGTGCCAGGCTCGAGGCGCTGCAGGAGGCCGCCGCCGAGCCGAGCATTGTGCCGCGGGAGCAAAATCCGCCGCCGCGCCTTCGGCTGCGGCCGCCGGTGCGCTAGGGCTATCCCTCTGTCTTGCGAGACACGGTTCGCGGGCCGATGTAGAACGGCGCCGCCAGATGAATAATGCCGCGGAGTCCGGCTCGCCCATGCAGCTCATCGTTAAAATCTGCGGCCTCTCGACCGAAGAGGCCCTCGATGTGGCGATCGAGGCCGGCGCCGACATGGTCGGCTTCGTGTGTTTCCCGCCGTCGCCGCGCCATCTCGGTGTCGGCGCGGCAAGGATTCTGGGCGGCCAGGTCAACGGACGGGCCAAAAAGGTGGCGTTGTCGGTGGATGCGAACGATGCCGATCTGGGCGCCTTCATCGATGCGCTCAAGCCCGACCTGCTCCAGCTCCACGGCCGGGAGGCCCCGGAGCGGGTCGCCCTGTTGCGCTCGCGCTTCGGCCTTCCGGTGATGAAAGCGCTGCCGATCGAGACGCGGGCGGATCTCGCGCCGGTCCGGCTTTATGCCGATGTCGTCGACCGTTTGTTGTTTGATGCGCGGGCGCCGCGCGAGGCGACGCGCCCTGGAGGCTTGGGCCGATCGTTCGACTGGCACGTTCTGGAAAATCTCGCTCTCGGCGTGCCGTTCATGCTCTCAGGCGGGCTCGACGCCAGCAATGTCGAGGAGGCGTTGCGGATCACCCGCGCCGGCGGCGTTGACGTGTCCTCCGGGGTCGAGCGCTCACCGGGAAAGAAAGATCCCGATAAGATCCGGGCGTTCATTCGCGCGGCACGGCAGGCTGCCGAGCATATTCAGAAGGTGGCAAACAGTGCTTGACCAACGGGCCGTTATGTTCCCCGTCGCCCTTCGGTGCTCGGCCGAAGGCCGAGCACCGAAGGGCGACGGCCCCAGCGCCTCGGCCGCATCCTTCGAGGCGCGCCTTTGGCGCGCATCTCAGGATGACGGGATCAGAGCGGAGTCGCACTCGGGATCAAAGCGGAGTCGTGCTTAGATGACCGTGCAGCAACGCAATTCCTTCCGCACCGGGCCCGACGAGCATGGGCATTTCGGCATCTATGGCGGCCGCTTCGTCGCCGAGACGTTGATGCCGCTCATTCTCGAGCTGGAACAAGCCTACGCGCAGGCGACGGCCGATCCGCAATTTCAGCAAGAGATGAACGGCTATCTCTCCCACTATGTGGGCCGGCCATCGCCGCTCTATTTCGCCGAGCGGCTCACGCAGCATTGCGGCGGCGCCAAGATTTATCTCAAACGCGAGGA
>JASHVN010000614.1 GCA_030044555.1 Xanthobacteraceae bacterium
GCATCGAGCCGGATCCGATACGCGGGCTGGCGATGTGGCGGACCAATTTCATTCCAGATGCGGCTCGTTGCGCGCTTCCGCTTGACAACCGCCGCTCGCCTGGCTTTCGGCGCATCGAGCCATCAATGGGACGTAACCGCTTTTATCTGTCCATCGCGGAGCATGCGGCCGGACGTTATGCGATGGCACACCGGAGCCGGTCCGCGGCGGTTCTCGTCTGCCTTAAGGGCAAGGGCTACAGCTATGCTTGGCCCGCGGCGCTAGGCGCGACGCCGTGGAGTGACGAGAAGGCAGATAAGGTTCTGCGTCAGGATTATGAGCCCGTGGGACTTGTCTCAACTGCTCCTGGCGCTGGCGAATGGTTTCATCAGGAGTTTGGTGTTGGAAGCGATGGCCTGCGTCTTAGCGCTTGGCACGGGGCTAACAATCAGAGTGCCCGAAGACCGGGCAGGCCGGGAGAACTCGTGGTCGAACGTGGAGCTGTCGAAATGGGAGCGAGCGCTGCGATCGCCTATGAAAAGGAGGACAGCTACGTCCGGGCCGCTTTTGAGGAGGAGCTGAATCGCCACCGCGCATGGCAACAGAAGCTTCATTAGCTTCCCGGCTGCATGGTTTTGCGGCGCTTCCGCCAATCAATTTCGCAGCCCACACTCGGCATGCAAGACTTGCCCGCTGGTCTGCTTATCCATTGCCCTTGATCGGCATGATCCGCATGGAAGCGCTCTCACAAGAGGGAGTACGAAATGAATCGCCTTAAGTTGACCATTGCCACCACCGACTATGATCATTTTCGCGACTTCCGGCTGGGGCTGGTCAACGCCGAAGGTATCGACCACACCTGGCTGACACTTGGTCATCACGAGATCTTTGCGCGTTTCACCTTCAACCGCGAGTGGGACGTCAGCGAGCTTTCGTTTGCGAAGTTCATGGCGCAGGTCACGCGGACGGATAGCGATATCGTCGGCCTTCCGGTGGTGTGCTCTCGGCTGTTTCGTTTCTCGTCGTTCTACGTGAACAAGAAAAGCAAGATCAAATCTGTCAAGGATCTCAAGGGGAAAACGATCGGCTCGCCGGAATGGGCGCATACGGCCGCGGTGTATATGCGTGGCTGGCTCAACGACGAGCACGGCATCGGCCTCAAGGACATTCGCTGGTACCAGGCCGGCGCCAACGAGGCAGGTCGGATCGAGAAGGTCGAGCTCGATCTTCCCGAAGGGGTAAAATTGACGCGCGTCTCCGACAAATCGCTCAGCGACCTACTGGCCGGCGGCGAGATCGACTGCGCGCTGATCGCCCGGCCACCGGATTGCTTCCGCCGGGGCCATCCTGACGTTGAGCGACTGTTTCCCGACTACTGGACCATGGAGAAGGATTATTACAAACGCACCAAGGTTTGGCCGATCATGCACATCATCACGGTGCAAAAGCATGTGCTCGAGGCAAACCCGTGGGTAGCACGTAACCTTTTCAATGCGTTCTTAGAATCAAAACGCCGCAGCCTGGAGCGGCTGCTTGATCCCGCGGTCTCGCGCTATCCATTGCCCTGGCTGCCAACCTATGCGCGCGAGATGCGCGATATGTTCGACGGTGATCCGTTTCCCTACGGCATCGACGAGAATCGGCCAACGCTTGAGCAGTTCCTGCGCTATACCTACGAACAGGGCATCGCCAAGCGGTATGCCAAGCCGGAAGAGATATTTCCGAAGGGCATCATGACCCTCGTCAGAATCTGAGCGCCAGCGCTGCGCGCGGGCGCCTTTAACTCAGATACGCAAGGCGAAAGCTTGATCAAGGAGACGACGATGCCGACGAATGAAGGCGATACGCGTCACGAACACCATTCGCACGAACCCGAACATGATCACGCTCATGGTCACAATCACTCTCACGCGCACGGTCACCACCATGACCACAACCATCATCACGACCATCACCACGGCCACGACCACACGCCGCATGACTGGCACTCGCAAACCTACGTCGACGATTGGATTAAGCGCGACGCGGCCCGAGACGCGGAGCGTCGACCTCGCATAAGGCAAATGATCGCAACGGCGTCTTTGCCGAGAGACGCCGCCATCCAAGTGCTCGATGTCGGAGCCGGCTATGGCTTCGTCACCGAGGAGGTGCTCCAAGTTTTCCCACACGCTCGGGTGACGTTGCAGGATTACTCAGGCCTGATGTTTGCTCATGCCCGTGAGCGGCTCGCTAAGGCATCGGATCAGCTCACCTACACACTATCCGATCTCACCGACCCCGGTTGGACCGAGCGTGTCGGGGGCCCGTTCGACCTCATTGTCTCGGCGATCGCTATCCACAATCTGCGCAGCACCGAGGCGATCGCAACCTGCTACCGCGGCATCGCACGGCTGCTCAAACCGGGAGCGCCATTCCTGGATTATGATATCTTCCGACAGTTCGGCGGCATTGAGTCTCATATCGGCCTAATGCAGGAGGCCGGCATGACGCGTGTATCCCGCACCTGGGACGAAGACGGCACCGCCATCATCGTTGGCTACGGCGGTCGCGCGCCGACGCCTTAGCTTCCGTCAGCGATAAAGTTCCGGATATTTGGCACGGACTTTTGCCGCAAGCTCGCGCGAGGTTTGCGCGACCGGAGGAAAGCTGTCGAGCAACTCGTAAGGCCGACAGGCGTCGATGACCATCCTCGAATTGTAGAGCTTCGAATAATCGTTGACCAAGGTGTCGAGGCGTGACGACTGGCAATGGTTGAGGATGGTCGTGCGCGTCTTCGGATCGCAGCGCGTGCCCATGGCCCAGATCACGTCGTGGATGTCGGTCGGATCGATGTCATCGTCGACCACGACGATCCAGCGGCTGATGTAAGCCACTGAAGCCACCTGCGACGCGACGAGCCCCACTTGGGTCGAGTGACCGAAGTAGCGTTGCTTGATGGCAACCGCTAGGAACGTGCGGCCTGAGCCGGCTTGATGCAGCCATGCGCCGGTCACGTCGGGAATGCCGGCGCGTTCGAGCGTATCGAGGAGGCCGGCAGAGCGCATGAAGCAGCGTTCGAACAGATGCGCGTGGGGCGGCTTCTGGCTCGCCGCGCAGGTCATGATCGGATCGTTGCGGTGATAGATGCGCTTGATGCGCATCACCGGCTCTTGCTGGACGCCGCCGGCGTAGTAGCCGTGCCACTCGCCAAACGGGCCTTCATCCGTTGTCTCGTGCGGATCGATCTCGCCCTCCAGCACGATTTCGCAGCGCGCAGGAAACGGCAGCTTCGTTACTTCGCCTTCGATCAGGTCCACAGGCCGGTCCATAACGCCGCCCGCCCATTCATATTCAGGAATGCTGTCTGCCATGGTAAAGGCGGCGGCCAGATAGGTGACCGGATCGCAGCCGACGATGACAAGGATTGGGCAGGGTTTGCCAGCTTTGCGATACTTGTCGAGGTGGATGCGGCCTTGTTTGCCATTCGAAATCATCACAGTGACGGTATTCGGTCCCTTCACCATCACCCGATAAGTGCCGACGTTGATGCGGCCGGTATCCGGATCGCGTGTGACGACGCCGCATCCGGTGCCGATGTACCGGCCGCCGTCCAGCTCGTGGTGCAGCGGTGCCGGCAGATTGAGGATGTCAACCGCGTTATCGCGAATAATGTTTTCCAGGATTGGCCCGTCGGTCACGGTGTTCGGCTTGACCTGCTTGAAGCCTTTTTTGACTTGCTTGCGGAAGTGGTGCAGTTGCGCCAGCCGGTCATCGGCAAGCTTCTCGTCCATTCCCAGAACCAGCCCGAGCCGGAAGGGCGAGCCAAATATGCCATACTCGCAACGATAGCCCTTGGGATACCCGGGAATTTCGTCGAACAGCACCATCGGCGCCTTTTCGACCTTCTGCCGGTAAAGCACTTCGGTGACCGCGCCGATCTCCTTGTCCCAGTGCGCCCCGTTGACGACCGCCAGTTCTCCCCGTTTCTGGACCGCGACGATGAATTCGCGCAAATCGTTCTGCGGGATTGCATTACTAATGTTGCTCACGCTTTCCTCCGTCCATTACGACGTCCGCCCTAGGCCGACGATCGCAACAATTGATTACGATTGCTCCGGACTTTCGAGACTGCCCACAAAAGCAATCATCACCAACTTCTAGAATCTTTGATCTTCAGGTATGAGCCCCAATCCTTTGGAAGAAGCCCGTCGGTCTGGCCGCGACCAACGTAGTAGGTCCACAATTTTATCGAATGTTTAGTTCGTTTGAGGGTTTGGCCGAAGCGGCTTAGCTCGTCTGCTGTCAGCGCGGCTACCCGGCCGAGCAGTGATGCGTGATAGAGCGCCTCGGCATTCTCAGTAAAGTGTATGCAGTCCATCAGCAGCGCCGGCAAAGTTTCGGCGACCACGACCTCGCCGTGCGCGCGGATGACGAGCGCATGGTGCAGCCCAAGTGTGCCGGCCAGCGCGCGACCCTGTTCCTGCGTGTCCACATGGTCGGGATCAGGATGGATCGGGATGCCGCTCGTCCAACGTACTGCATGGTTCTTGATAGGCCGTAGCGGCACATCTTCGACCAGGCTGAACGTGGTGGTGAGATCGTGGTGGTAGTGCGCAATCGCGTTAACGTCTGCGCGCGCCTTATAGAGTTCAGTATGGATGTAAATCTCGGAGGGGGGCCGTTCTCCTTTTGGCCCCTCAATCATCCGACCGTCCATATCGCAGACGAGGAGGTACTCCGGTCGCATCTCGGCGCGACTGTGATGGATCGGCTGAATAAGAATCGCATCGCGATTCGGCAGACGCGCGCTGACATGACCGCTATAGCCGAGGATCCGTTCGCTGACGAGGAGCCGCGTGACCGCCGCGATTTCGTGGCGCAGACGTTGCTCAACGTCCGTGGTCTTGCTCTCGATCTGACCGTGCATCAAGCCTCCGCGGGTTTAACAATTTCCTTATTGCAGGGCGGTCAAGATAAGACCGAGGCCGGATCGCGGTAGGAGTAGAATTGGAAAGACAGTCTTGCCAAATGGAGTACACCGTCACCCGTGCAAGGAATTTGGCGCCACGTGCGCGGGCTAACGCAGGCGCGTGCGTCTTAGGTAGCTGCGATATCGATCTATTTAACCCGCGCCGTCGTTCAGAGAGATATATCGTCGGTATAAAGTTGCTCGCGCAACGCGCACTTTGATAAATTCAGCATCGCATGCCGCCAAGCATATTTCGCGCAAGTAGCAACTGGATGAGAAAAATGTGAAATAAGTAGCAGAATTACTTATGCCTGAAATCGCTCAGAAAGAGTCCCCGGCTGAAGGCAAACCGTTCCTGCTCGACCCTTACCGCGAATGGACCCAAGGCGAAGGCATTTCGGTTCATCTTGATTTTGGCCACGATCTGATCACGCTGGAGACCGGTCCTTGGGAGCGATACGGCGCCCGTGGCTACTTTGCGTTTACCCACGGCGCAGGCGACTTTATGAGCGACTATGTCATTGAGGTGCCCGCCGGCCGCAAGACGACTCCCATCAGGCATCTTTACGAAGCATTTTTCTATGTTCTCGGACTATCCGCGGCTTGCGACAATGGCGCGCGATCATGAGTTTTGCTGCGCCAGCGCGCCGACGAGATCAACTTCTGGTTCTGATGATTGATGGCGATATCGGACGCGGCCTAGGACAAATTATCGTCAGGGAACTCGGCCTGGAGGGCGAATTCATGTCGATCGACGGCGTTCAATTACGTGAGCCTGATTTCGTGGATGTCGGGGAGATGCTGGATCCACCCGGCGTCGTGCCGATGGTCATCAAGTCTCTACTCTTTTCGTAAGAATGGGCCCCGCCTGCTTTGCCTTCGTTCTCTATAATCCCAGCAGAGCTTCCGCGGCATCTATATAGGTGGCTTGCTCACGGGACCGCGTTCTTTCAACATCGCGATCTCAGGACCGCGCGGTTTAGCGACCTGCCGAACTCGTCGAAAGGAGCGAGGTCGAAGCGTCCTTACTCATTGTCACAGGTTATCGTAGAGAACCGTAGGGAGCGAATTTGGTTCAACCAATTAAAAACACTGTGATATAAGGACGATGGGAAATCAGGAGCACGGCGTCGGTTCCCGTGGAGAAAGTCGGCTCTCCTGCCTGGCGGCACGCGATTTTGAATCGATCACCGACTCTCCGAGTGGAACCTTCCTCTGTTGATAAGCCACGCCTTCGACATTGCCGCGCGCAGTTCGTGTGATAGTGTAACAGTGGCTTTGCCCATTATATTGCTTTGATGGATCAGCACTCTTATGACCACGCTGGCGATGACCGTGAGCATCACGGTCACCAGCATGGCGGTCACGTTCACACCCACAGTCACGATCACGTGCCGAAAGACTTCGGCTCAATGTTCGCGATCGCGGCAGCTCTCAATCTAGGTCTCGTCGCGGTCCAGATTTTCTACGGCGTCGCCGCGCATTCCGTGGCGCTTCTGGCTGATGCGGGACACAATTTCGGCGATGCATTGGGTTTGGTCATCGCCTGGGGGGCGCATGTTCTAGCGCGGATAAATCCGACGGCGCGTTTCACTTATGGTTTCCGCTCGGCATCAATCCTGGCCGTATTGCTCAACGGCGTGATCTTGCTGGTCGCGACCGGT